>NZ_JBLTJC010000106.1:0-30763 GCF_048158785.1 Streptomyces colwelliae
AGCCGGCGAGGACACGATGCCGTTCCACCAGGGCCGCAACGAACAGGCCATGGTGCACGCGGCGGTCGGCTACGCCCGCCAGCTGGACCGGCTCTCCGCGCAGGCGGTCACGACGTCGATCGGACGGCCTGTGGGGGTGGGGTGATCGGCCGTGGGCCGTCCGGTGGCGGTCCGTCTTCGCGGCGGTCGTGCGCGGCTGCGTCGTACTGGAATGCGGCCTCGGGGCGTCTGTCGGCGGGCATCGGTCTCTGCCGTGGTCGCTTGCGACCCACGGTGGACCGGGCGGTGCTCCTGTGGTCGGCCTGCTCCACAGGGAGGGGGAAGGCGCGCGAGGGCCTGTTAGCGGAGCTTGCGGCCTCGGGGCGTCTGTCGGCGGGTGCTGGCCCTTGCCGTGGTCGCCCGCGACCCGCGGCGGACCGGACTGGACCGGACCGCGTCCGTCGCCGCAGCGCTCTGTGGTCCTCGGCCCTCGGTCCTTGCGAAGACCTCCGGGCCAGCCGGGCAGAAAGCCTCGGCCCGGCCCGGGCGATGCCCCCAGCCGGAGCTGAGGTGCTCGCTCGGGTCGGGCCCTTCGGTCAGGCCGCCCGTACATCCCGTTCCGCCAGCCCGTGGGCGCATGCCGGGGCCGCGGCCGTGCGGCGCCGGAGGAAGCGCGGGAGCGGGAGGGCCAGGTTGACGAAGCCTTCCGCCTGCATGGCGGCGAAGCCGATGCGGGGGAGGTCGCCGGAGGCGCGGTAGACGACGAAGCGGGGTTCCCAGCGGGGCTGGAACTTCGCGTTGAACTTGTACAGGGACTCGATCTGGAACCAGCGGGACAGGAAGACGAGCAGTCCGCGCCAGGCGCGCAGCACCGGGCCCGCGCCGATCTTCTCGCCCCGCGCGAGTGCCGCGCGGAACATGGCGAAGTTGAGCGACACGCGCGTGATGCCGAGCTTCGGTGCCGCCTGGAGGGAGGCCACGATCAGCAGCTCGTTCATCCCCGGGTCCGCCGCGCGGTCGCGGCGCATCAGGTCCAGCGACATGCCGTCGGTGCCCCAGGGCACGAAGTGCAGGATCGCCTTCAAGTCGCCGTACTCGCCCGGCTGTTCGTCCGTCTTGTGGGCGGTGGCGATGAAGCAGTCACCGTCCTCCGGGTCGCCGATGCGGCCGAGCGCCATGGAGAAACCGCGCTCGGTGTCGGTGCCCCGCCAGGCCTCCGCGGCGAGCCGGATCCGCTCCAACTCGCCCTCGCCGAGGTCACGTACACGCCGTACCCGGGTTTCGTAGCCGGCCCGCTCGATGCGCTTCACCATTTGGCGTACGTTGCGCATCGCGCGCCCGGCGAGCGAGAAATCCGCCACGTCGACCACCGCCTCGTCGCCGAGTTCGAGGGCGTCGAGGCCGGTCTCGCGGGTCCACACCTCGCCGCCCGTCTCCGAGCAGCCCATGACGGCCGGCGTCCAGGAGTGGGCCTTCGCCTCGTCCATGAACCGCTCGATGGCGCCCGGCCAGGCCTCCACGTCGCCGATCGGGTCACCACTGGCGAGCATCACCCCGGAGACGACGCGGTACGTCACCGCCGCCTTGCCGCTGGGCGAGAAGACGACGGCCTTGTCCCGGCGCAGCGCGAAGTGGCCGAGCGAGTCGCGCCGGCCGTGCTTCTCCAGGAGGGCGCGCAGGTGCGTCTCGTCCTCCGGGGTGAGCCGCGCGGCCGGGTGTTCGGGCCGGAACGCGAGGTAGATCGTCGTCACGGCGGTGAGCAGGCCGAGGGCGCCCAGCGAGAACGCGACCGTCCAGGAGGTGCTGCCCTCGTAGTCGACCGGGCCCTCGAAGCCGATCAGGCCGTACAGCACGTGCGTGATCCGGTCGGCCAGGCTCGGGTCGCCGACCATGCGCTTGGAGTGGACGCTGACGATGACCAGTCCGAGGACGAGGGAACCGGCGCCCATGAGTACGAAGTTGGCGAGCGCGCGCCACCTGCTGCGCGGGTCGGGCAGCGCCCGGAACTCGTCCCGGTGCAGCAGCAGCGGCGCGAGCAGCGCGGCCGAGATGACGACTCCTATGAGCGAGTGCCGGTACGCGAACTGCGCCACCGCGCCCGCCGGCAGCAGTGCCACCGCGGCGCGCCAGGCCCGGCGCTTGCGCCGCCTGAGCCCGTGCGCCAGGAGCAGCAACAGCACGCCGGTGCTGAGCGCGAGCGCCGCCGCGAAGGGACCGAGCGCCCCCGGCAGTACCTCCGCCATGGTGTGCATACGGCTGTGCCGGAAGCGCGGGAACACCCCCGCGGCGATGTCCAGCAGGCCGACGAGGGCACAGGCCCTGGCGACGAGCGTGGGAACGACCTCGGGGCGCGGACCTCGGACTATGCGCCGGACCCGGCCTGAACGGCTCGGAACCCCACCCGACAATTCCCCATCTATCCTGACAGACATCGCATCCCGTAGTTCTGCGAGAGACCTTGGATCCGGGCCCGATTCGGGCATCCGGCGACATTGCGCCCTCTAGGACGGTGTCTAGGGGAAGGAGGTTCCTTCCTCATCGGAAAGCCGGTTCAAAGGCAGAGGAAAGCCAGGGGCAAACACTCGCGAAGGTTGGGTGGCCGTGGCGGAAAGCGCAGGCGGGGACAGCTCATGGGACTCACGAGCAACAAGGTGCTGGTACTTGCGTTCGCATGCGCGGTGCTGCTGTTCATCGGCACGGTATGGCTCTGGCCCCGCCTGGCCAGACGGAACTGGCGGGCCGTCAGCGGACGCGTCGGCCTGCTCCTGGCCACCCAGCTGGTGCTCTTCCTCTCCGTGGGCCTCGGCGCCAACCAGGCCTTCGGGTTCTACGCCAGCTGGGCCGACCTGTTCGGCAAGGAGACCGACCAGGGAGTGGTCGTCGACAACTCGGCGCTCCAGGGCGCGGGCGGACCGGTCCAAGTGGTCGAGACCCGGCGGGTGGACGCACCGGGCGGCTCCTCACGGCCGCAGAGCGTGGGCCAGGTGCAGCGGGTCGACATAGTCGGCCGTACGACCCACATCGCCACCCCCGCCTACGTGTACCTGCCGCCGGAGTACTTCCAGCCGCAGTACCGCACGCGCTCGTTCCCGGCGACGGTCGTCCTCACGGGCTATCCGGGCACCGCCCAGGCGCTCGTCGACAAGCTGAACTACCCGCGCACGGCCCTGGGGCTGGCCAGGAACGGCCGTATGCAACCGATGATCCTGGTGATGATGCGGCCCACGGTGGCGCCGCCGCGCGACACGGAGTGCGTGGACGTCCCGGGCGGGCCGCAGACCGAGTCGTTCTTCGCCAAGGACCTTCCCGACGCCGTGGCGGCCCACTACAGGGTGGGCAAAAAGCCCAGGAGCTGGGGCATCATCGGCGATTCCACGGGCGGATACTGCGCCCTGAAGCTCGCCATGCACCACCCCGGGGTGTACGCCGCCGGGGCCGGCCTGTCGCCGTACTACAAGGCGCCGAGCGACCCCACCACGGGCGACCTCTTCCAGGGGAACAGGACGCTGCGGAACGAGGCGAACCTGTGGTGGTACCTCAAGCACCGGCCCGGGCCCGACACCTCACTGCTCGTCACCAGCAGCAGGATCGGCGAACACAACTACAAAGACACCCTGAAATTCATCGACCAGGTGAAGGCCAAGAACTCCACCCGTATCTCGTCGATCATCCTGGAGAGCGGCGGGCACAACTTCAACACCTGGCGACGGGAGATCCCGCCGGCCCTCCAGTGGATCAGCGGGCGGCTCACCGACTGGTGGAAGTGACCACCGAATCCGTGTGAGGGAAGAGGGGTGGCTGTGTTTTTACCGGGCGGGGCACCATCATTCGCCTACGCGCGGTAAGTTTCTGGCCATGCCACGTGGACGTCACCGCCATTCCCCGCCGTTGCACCGGCTGTTGCCCCCCTCGGCGATCGCAGGCGTGTCGCTCGTCTGCGCCTTCGGGCCCTGGATCTTCTCGCAACCGGCCGCACTCCGCATAGTCGCGGCGATCGCCGCCGCGACCGCGCTCGTCGGCGCGGCGTTCATGCGCCGCTGGGACACACAGGCGGGCAAGCAGGTGGCCGACCTGATACGCGCGCGTACGAGCGACGAGTGGCGCTACGAGGAGCGGCTCGCCGAACTCGAGGCCGACCTCGACGAGTCGCGCGAACTCCGCGTCAAGCTGGAGCACAAGCTGCGCGCCAAGCGCACGGAACTGGCGGGCCTGCGCAACGAACACGCGGCGCTGCTGCGCCGGTACGCGACGGCGGAGACCGAGCGCGCGAGCGCCCTGGAGGGCCGCCGCCTGCTGGAGATAGAGGCCGCGGAACCCACGCGCGCGTTGCCGCCGGTTCCGGCGGACGGCGACGAGGACGCCTCGGCGGCGGACGTGGACACGGACCTGGAGCTCCAGGACGACGATCTCGCGACGGACGACACCGAGGCTGTGGCTGCTCCGGTCGACTCCGAGGACGAGACGGACGCCGAAGGCGGGATCGACGCCGAGGACGAGGAGCCGGAGGCGGCCGAGGCCGTCGCGGCCGGCGCGGAGAAGCCCGCGGAGTCCACGGTGTTCTCCCCGGAGGGGTCGAAGCTGTTCCTGCGCGCCAAGGCGGCGCTGGGCAAGCTCGACGACGACAACGAGACCCCGGCGCGCGCGCCGAAGGACTCCGAGCCGAAGGACTCCGAGCCCAAGGACTCCGAGCCCAAGGACCTCGCGCCGAACGGACCTGCGCCCAAGAACCTCGCTCCCAAGGACAAGGACGAGGACACCGCGCGGGCCGAGCCCGCCCCGGTGCGGGCCGACAGCCGCGGTGCCGAGTCGGAGGCCGCGCAGGAGGACGAGGCGGAGGGGAAGCCCGAGGCGGTCGACGGGCATGAGCACGCGGCCGCCGTTCCCCTGGCCGCGAAGTCCGCACAGCCCGCCCAACTCGCCCCGTCCGCGCAGCCGTCCGGCCACTTCACCGTGCCGACCGCGGTGGCGGTCGTACCGGCGTCTCCCGTTCGGCGGCCGATGGTCGAGGGCGGGTTCGACTTCTTCGGTATGCAGAAGGGGGCGACGTCCGCCGCGATGGACGCCGTGCAGAACGAGGATCTCGCCGACGTGGTGGGCCAGGAGGCCCTCGACGTGCACAAGGCGGAGGCCGAGGCGCAGTTCAAGCCGGCCGACGAGCGGTCGCGCGATGTCGGCGTCGGCCAGGTCATCGACCTCACGGCACACGACGAGACCGAGCAGATCAACCTCCACGGGCTGCGCAGCGCGGCTTCCTGAACGGGGCCTGACGTGACGTCAGGCCATCCAACGGTCCGGCCGCGCGTCCCTGCGGCCCGTCCGTGACCGCTCGGCCTGCCCGCCGAGCAGCTCCGCGGCCTCCTCGGCGTCCCGCAGACGCGCTGTGACGGTCTTGTTGGCCCCGGTGTCCACGTGCACCTCGGCAAGCCGCCAGAGACGCTCCCAGGGCCCTTGGCTCAGCCGTACGCTCTGCACCTTCGCGTGCGGCACCAGCGCCAGGCTCCGGCGCAGCAGTCCGTGCCGGGCCGCGAACACCGTGTCGGTGACCGCGAGGCCGTAGCCGCGCCACCACAGCGGCACGCACCGGCCGGCCCGTCGCGGCGGGCGGGACAGCGCCGCGAGCGGCGGGACCGTCACGCCGGGCAGCACGCGCGCGACGACCGACTCGGCGATCTCGCGCGGGGCGACCGGCACCAGCACGGAGTTGGACGAACCGGCCACGTCCAGCTCGACCCGCACCCAGCCGCGCCGCCGCCACAGCAGCGGCTCCACGATCCGCACGGTCTGCACGCGCCCCGGCGGCACCGTCTCGTGCGTACGGTCGAGCAGCCCGTGGTCGATGCGCAGCCCGTCCGGGGACTCGCCCACCGTCCAGTCGTACTCGCCGACGAACCGCCCCACACTGCTCGCGCCCGCCGCGCCCAGCAGCGGCAGCGCGGTCGCGAGGACCGTCCACACGCTGTGGGTGGCGAACCACAGGAGCGGCGGTACGACGAGTGCGGCGGCCAGCGAACCCCAGGTGGCGCCGGTCAGCACGAGGGACACCGCGAGGACGCCGGCGGGCACGTGCAGGAGCTGCCGCGCGGGCGCCTCGCCGACCTCGTGCGCCGTCTCGGGCGCGAAACCGGCCGCCCGCGCGAGGAGTTCGGCCCGCAGCGACCGCGCCTCGCCCTCGCCCAGGAAGGCGAGCTCGTCCTTCTTGTCCGTCCCCACGACGTCCAGCTTCAGCTTGGCGACACCCGCCACGCGCGCGAGGAGGGGCTGCGTCACATCGATCGCCTGGATGCGTTCCAGCCGGATGTGCGCGGTGCGCCGGAACAACAGGCCGGTACGGATGCGCAGTTCGGTGTCGGTCACCGCGAAGTGCGTGAACCACCAGGTCAGAAAGCCGTACAGGGCGGCCGCCGGGACGAACACGGCGAGCCCGACGAGCAGCGTGACCGTGGTCAGCCGGGTCAGCTGCTCCTGCGCCTGGTTGGGGTCGTGCACCGCCCACCCGATGATCACGGCGACCGGCGCCCACGCCCGGCGCAGCGGCGTCACCGGATGCAACCGCCGCTCCGCGAGCGGCACTTCCTCCCGCAGGACCTCGGTCGCCTCGGGTACGTCCTTGTCGGCGCCCGGCGTCGTCACAGCCCCGCCGATCGGGCCTCGCCCAGCTCGGTGAGCCGGTCGCGCAGCCGTTCGGCCTCGGCCGGGACGAGCCCCGGAATCGTCGCGTCGGTCGCCGCGGCCGCCGTGTGCAGCTGCACGCTCGCCAGTCCGAAATGCCGCTCCACGGGCCCCGAGGTCACCTCCACGAGCTGCATCCGCCCGTAGGGCACGATCGTCTCGTGGTGCCACAGCACACCCTTGCTGATCAGCAGGTCGTCGGCGCGCTCGGCATACCTCCAGGAGCGCCAGTTGCGGCCCAGCAGCACCCAGCCCCACGCCATCAGGGCGAGCGGCAGCAGCGCGAACGCCGCCCAGGCGGACCCGGCGAACAGGTTCAGGAGTACGCCCAGAACCACGGCCAGCAGTCCCAGCCACACCACCAGCAACAGCCGTCGCATCTTCAACAGCCCTGGCGGTAGCCCGGTCCACACCGGCTCGCGCGCCGCGCCGTCCTGGGCGGCAGTCCCCGTTTCCATGCCGCAAGCGTACGTACGAGAGACTGTGTCCATGACTCCCACGACGGAGACCATGGTCGGGATCGGCGGCGGCGCGGAGAGCACCGACATGGTGCTCAACATCGGCCCCCAGCACCCCTCCACGCACGGTGTGCTGCGGCTGCGGCTCGTCCTGGACGGCGAGCGCATCCAGCACGCGGAACCGGTGATCGGCTATATGCACCGCGGCGCCGAGAAGCTCTTCGAGGCGCGCGACTACCGCCAGATCATCATGCTCGCCAACCGCCACGACTGGCTGTCGGCCTTCTCGAACGAGCTGGGCGTGGTCCTCGCCGTGGAGCGGATGCTCGGTATGGAGGTGCCCCCGCGCGCGGTGTGGACGCGCACGCTGCTCGCCGAGTTGAACCGGGTGCTCAACCACCTGATGTTCCTGGGGTCGTACCCCCTCGAACTGGGCGGTATCACCCCGGTGTTCTACGCGTTCCGGGAGCGCGAGGTGCTCCAGAACGTCATGGAGGAGGTCTCCGGCGGGCGCATGCACTACATGTTCAACCGCGTGGGCGGCCTCAAGGAGGACCTGCCTGCCGGATGGGCCTCACGCGCGCGTGAGGCCGTCGCCGCCGTGCGCTCCCGCATGGACCGCTTCGACGACCTGGTGCTCGGCAACGAGATCTTCCGGGGGCGCACGCGCGGGGTGGGCGAACTGCCTCCGGAGGCCGTGCACGCGTACGGCGTGAGCGGGCCCATCGCACGTGCCTCGGGCGTCGACTTCGACCTGCGGCGCGACGAGCCGTACCTCGCGTACGGCGAACTCCAGGACACCCTGAAGGTCGTCACGCGCCAGGAGGGCGACTGTCTCGCCCGCTTCGAGGTGCTCCTGGAGCAGACCCACAACGCCCTCGACCTCGCGGACGCGTGCCTCGACCGGCTCGCCGAGCTGGAGCCCGGTCCGATCAACCAGCGGCTCCCGAAGGTCCTCAAGGCGCCCGAGGGGCACACGTACGCGTGGACCGAGAACCCGCTCGGCATCAACGGCTACTACCTCGTCAGCAAGGGCGAGAAGACCCCGTACCGGCTGAAGCTGCGCTCGGCGTCGTACAACAACATCCAGGCGCTCGCCGTGCTGCTGCCGGGGACGCTGGTGGCGGACATGGTGGCGATTCTGGGGTCGTTGTTCTTCGTGGTCGGGGACATCGACAAGTAGTCGGGGACATTGCCAAGCGGGGAAAACGGCGGCCAGTAGGGCGCGTTACGGCTCGTGCAGCGGGTCCGGAATCCCGACCGCCTGCACGAGCCAGCCGAAGTCGCCGAGTCCGCCCGGTGCGGTGAGTTCGGCGGCTTCTCCGGCGCTCGCGAGGGCGCGGACGTACGTCGTCGGGTCGGTGGAGGCCAGCGTGAGCGGGGGGCGCGCGCCTGTGACGCCGAGGGCGCGCAGGGCGGCGCGTTGGGTGAGCAGGCGTGCGCCGGGGAGTGCGCAGGCGTCCAGTGCGACGTGCGCCGTGATGTCGCACGAGCCGTCCGGTACGGGTGCCGTCTCGCGGCCCTCGCGGAAACCGGTGAGCGTGCCGAACGGAGGGCGGGTGTCCCTGGTGTGCGCGTAGTCGACGGCGATCGCGAGCCCCCTGTCGACGGCGGCGACGGCGGACGCCCACGCCGTGTCCCTGGGGAGGCCGATCTCGGCGCGCAGCCCTACCTCGGACGCCGGTGGCCACCACCGGGCCAGCCACTCGGCCTCCGCTCCGGAGAGGGGCTCCCCGAGCCGTTCGGTCCCGTCCTCCCGTACGAGCACGAGCCGCGGTACGCCGGCGTCGTCCACCTCGGCCACCTCGACGGGCACGTTGTCCAGCCACTCGTTGGCGAACAGCAGCCCGGTGACGCCCTTCGGGGGCTCGGCCAGCCACTCGACGCGGGGATCGAGCCCTGCGGGACGGTCGGCGATCTCGACGGCGTACGCACGCACGCGTGCGGCCACTTCGGCGGGCAGCGCGGAGAGTACGCCGGTCACCAGCTCACCGCGGCCGGCGGCCAGATCCACGAAGTCCAGCGTGGCCGGCCGGTCCAACGCCTCGTCCACGCGGCACAGCAGCCGTGCCACGGCGCCCGAGAACAGCGCCGACGCGTGCACGGACGTACGGAAGTGTCCGGCGGGTCCCTCGGGTCTGCGGTAGAAGCCCTCGGGCCCGTACAGGGCGTCCTCGGCCGCCGTCCGCCAGCCGCGCCACCGGCCCGTGGTGTCTTCCGTCACGCCGTCAGACTAAGTGCACAGGACAACGGGGCCTCCACCTTGGGGAGTACGCGGGACGTATACGGATCGATCCTCCGGTTGACCCCGGCACACTGCACGCATCCCTACGCTGGGTTACGTGCAGCGCCTCTACGACTTCCTCCGCAGACACCCGACATGGGTCGACACCTTCTGGGCTGTCTTCCTGCTGGGGCTGAGCGGCGTGAGCATCGCGAGTACCAGCTACGCGTCGGGCCGTCACGGGACGGCGGGCGGGGCGATCGGGGCGTCCGCCGTGATGTGTGTGGCGATCGCGCTGCGCCGCCGCTGGCCGGAGAAGATGCTCCTCCTGGCCAGCGCGACGGGCCTCGTGCAACTGGTCCTCGACGTCGAGCCCGTGGTGGCCGACTTCGCCATGCTGGTGATCGTCTACACGGTCGCCGCGGTCGGTGCCCGCTGGGCCTCGCGCTTCGCCCTGGCCTCCGGTCTGTCCGCGGCGACCCTGGCGCAGATCCGCTGGCCACAGGACCACACCAGTTCCGCCGGGCTGGTCGCGCTGGCGATCTTCCAGACGGTGCCGTTCGCGCTGGCCTGGGTGCTCGGCGACTCGATGCGCACCCGGCGCGCGTACTTCGCGCAGCTGGAGGAGCGCGCCGCCCGGCTGGAGAAGGAGCGCGAGGCGCAGGCGAAGGTCGCGGTGGCCGCCGAGCGCGCCCGCATCGCCCGCGAGCTGCACGACGTGGTCGCGCACAACGTGTCGGTGATGGTGGTCCAGGCCGACGGCGCCGCCTATGTCCTCGACTCGGCGCCGGACCAGGCGAAGAAGGCCCTGGAGACGATCTCCTCCACCGGCCGCCAGGCCCTCGCCGAGATGCGCCGCCTGCTGGGCGTGCTGCGCACCGGCGAGCACAAGGAGGCCGGCGAGTACGTTCCGCAGCCGGACGTCGAGCAGATCGACGACCTGGTCGAGCAGTGCCGTACGTCCGGGCTGCCCGTCGACTTCAAGGTCGAGGGGACCCCGCGCCCGCTGCCGAGCGGCGTCGAGCTGACGGCGTACCGGATCGTCCAGGAGGCGCTCACCAACACCCGCAAGCACGGTGGTCCGAACACGGGCGCCAGTGTGCGGCTGGTCTACTTCGACGACGGTCTCGGGCTGCTCGTCGAGGACGACGGCAAGGGTGCCCCGCACGAGCTGTACGAGGAGGGCGGAGCCGACGGCCAGGGGCATGGTCTGATCGGTATGCGTGAGCGGGTGGGCATGGTCGGGGGCACCCTGGACGCGGGCCCACGTCCGGGCGGCGGTTTCCGCATCAGCGCGCTGCTGCCGCTGAAACCCGCGCACTGACCTTTCGTACGCCGGGTGTTGACACCTGTAACGAACTGTTGAACGACCGGTTGAAGCAATTGTTGAACGATCCTTTTGACGGAACGGAAGAGGACCCGATGGCGATCCGCGTGATGCTCGTCGACGACCAGGTGCTGCTGCGCACCGGGTTCCGGATGGTGCTCGCCGCCCAGCCGGACATGGAGGTCGTCGCCGAGGCGGGCGACGGCGTCGAGGCCCTTCAGGTGCTGGCCGCGACCGCGGTCGACGTCGTGCTGATGGACGTCCGTATGCCGAAGCTGGACGGGGTGGAGACCACCCGCCGCATCTGCCAGGGCGAGAACCCGCCGAAGGTGCTGATCCTGACCACCTTCGACCTCGACGAGTACGCCTTCTCCGGGCTGAAGGCCGGTGCCTCCGGCTTCATGCTCAAGGACGTGCCGCCCGGCGAACTCCTCACCGCGATCCGCTCCGTGCACAGCGGGGACGCCGTGGTGGCGCCGTCGACGACCCGGCGCCTCCTGGACCGCTTCGCCCCGATGCTGCCCGCCACCGGCAAGGAGCCCCGGCACAAGGAGCTGGAGCGGCTCACCGAGCGCGAGCGCGAGGTCATGATCCTCGTCGCCCAGGGCCTGTCCAACGGCGAGATCGCGGCCCGCCTGGTGCTGTCCGAGGCGACCGTGAAGACCCACGTCGGCCGCATCCTGACGAAGCTCGGCCTGCGGGACCGGGTGCAGGTCGTCGTCCTGGCGTACGAGACGGGGCTGGTGCGGGCGGGCGGCCACGGCTGAGGAGACCGCCGGCGGTCTACGGCGATACGGCTCTACGGGGGCCGCTGTCCGCCCGGTGCCGCCTACCTGAGGATGCCCTCCAGGAAGTCGCTGCCCAGGCGGGCCACCATCGTGACGTCCAGCTGGTGCAGGACGTAGCGGCCGCGGCGGCGGGTGGTGATCAGGCCGGCCTTCTTCAGGACGCCGAGGTGGCGGGATATCTCGGGGGCGGTCATGCCGTGCACCTGGGTCAGCTCGCTCGTGGTGAACGCGCTGCGGGCCAGGCTGCGGCACAGGCGCATGCGGACCGGGTGGGACAGGGCGGTCATCCGCAGGGTCAGCTGCTCCAGGGAGGTCGGCGCGGCGAGCTTGGGGGTGTTGTGCACGGGGTAGTGCACGACGGGCTGCCAGCCGTACCGGTACAGGACCGTCAGGTGCGGCCAGCCCAGGGCCGTGGGCACCAGGAGGAGACCGCCGTCCTGGGTCGCCGTCCGGCCGGTGCCGAGTTTGTCGACGGTGATGAGTGTGGCGCCCTCGTCGAGGGTCACCGCGGTGGACATCGACGTCAGCGCCTCCGCCAGGCCCTTGTGGTGCAGGAGATCCGTCTTGTGGCGGGCGTCGCCGGCGAGTTGGTGGTGCATCCGGGACCAGGTCTCCGCGAAGAACGCCTCGTCGCAGTCCTCCAGGAACTGCCGCAGCCAGGCCCTGGTCCGCGGCGGGTCGGCCAACAGCCGCTCGGTGAACGCCAGTTGATGCGGACCGCGCGCGGCCGCCTGCTCCAGGGCGCGCCGCCGGATGCCGGCGTCGGTGAGCGGGCCGGGTCCACCCGTGCTGTAGGAGATCGCGCAGGTGGTGAACTCCATGGCCGCGTCCACGAACTGCTCGTCCGTCAGCTTGTCCAGCAGGTCCAGCTCCTCGGCGAGCGTGGCCCCGGGGAGGGTGTCGCGGCCCGGGATGCCCGCGTACGGCAGGAACAGGTCGGAGAACGTCGACCGCCACAGGAAGTCCGCCTCGCACATCCGGTCGGCCAGATGCGGGTCGAGCCGGGCGGTGACGCCGGTGACCCAGCCCTGGAGGCCGGGGTGGTGCCCCGGCTCGGACATCGCGTGCAGCGCCATGCACAGCTCGCCCAGGGGTGAGGGCGCGAAGGTGATCCGCTCCGGCCGCAGCCCGGTGATGTCGATGTGCACGCTCATGTCCCCAATCGTGCACCTCGCCACTGACAACGCCCCCCTCGTTTGACGGCGCCCGTCAATCGACGCGACAGCCGCCGGGCGGCGGCGCAGCCTGGAGACATGAGCGTCACCCAGCAGTACCTCCTCGACACCTACCGCGCCCAGCGGCTCGGCGAGACCCCGCCGCCCCCGCCCGGCACCCACGACTGGCGGACCGCCCGCGAACTGCGCGACTACCGGCAGTTCCGCGCGGTCATCACGGAACACCCGGCTCACGGCCGGCTACGGCGGGCCCTGGGCCGGTGGCTGCATCCACGGGCGCGCTCTGCTTGCTGACGGCGCACAGATGCCGTCGCCGGGAGCCCGCGCGCGTTCCGGAGACGGACATCGCCCTCGGCGGTCGGGCTGCGGGGGCACGCACGCGCGTGTGACGGCGCCTGTCACTGGGCGACAACCCGCGCGGCGGGCCGACACTCGCGCTCGCGTTCCGCCCGGCGGACATCGGCGCCGGCGTTCTGGCCGCGGCCGGCCTGCACACGTGTCGCCTGCCGGCATCTGCCCTTGCGTTCCGCCCGGCCGACGGCCGGTCCCGCCTTCCGGCGGCCTTCTCGTGCCCAACACGCCCGCTCTGCTCGCTGACGGCCCGCACCCGCGTTCCGCCCGACCTGCCTGAGGCCCGGCGTTCCGGCTGCTGACGGCCTGCGCGCGCGGGCCGCTTGCCGCCTCTCGAACGAAGTGGCTCCGATGGGAGCCGGTGACAGCCCGCGCGTCTGCCGCCTGCCGGCTCCCGGGCTCGCCTTCCGCCCCGTCGGCGGCGCGCACGCGCGGGCCGCTCGCTTACAGCCCTCGACCGCCAAGCACACCCTCACGGGCGGCCGCTCCCCGTATTCCGCTGCCGATCCGGCCACCCCGCCGCCCCCTCCTAGCGGCCCGTCTCCTCCTTCAGTCGGAGTACGAAGTCCGCGACCGCCGCCTTCACGTCGTCGGCCGTCCACTCCAGGGCGGCGGCCCGTACGTAGACCTCGGTGACCGCCAGGCTGGGTCCCTTCGCGTCCCAGGGGTTGGCGAAGAGGGCGGTCTTCGTCTCCTCGGCCTGTCGGATCGCGGCCTCCGCGACGGCGTCGGGGTCGTACGGCAGCCAGACCTGGAACTCGTTCGTGTGCGGCTGCTCGGGGTGGACGCGCGTCCAGGGCACCCCGGCCGCCGCGAACCCCTCGCGCAGCGCCTCGGCGACCACGCGCGCGTGGGCCACGTACGAGGGCAGCCGGGGGAGTTCCCGGTCCAGGCCCGCGAGTGCCGTCAGCGCGGTGGGGAACTGCTGGAAGACCGCGCCGCCGTACCGGTGCCGCCAGGTCTTCGCCTCGTCGATCAGGGTCTTCGGGCCGGCGAGCGCGGCGCCGCCGAGGCCTTCGAGGGACTTGTAGAACGACACGTAGACGCTGTCGGCCAGGTCGGCGATCTCGTCGAGCGGGCGGCCGAAGTGGGGGGCGGACTCCCACAGGCGGGCACCGTCGAAGTGGACCACCGCGTCGCGTTCGCGGGCGGCCTCGACGACGGCGGAGAGTTCCTCCCAGGAGGGCAGGACGAAACCGGCGTCCCGGAGGGGCAGTTCGAGCATCAGCGCTCCGAAGGGCTCCGGGAAGTCGCGCACCTCGTCAGCGGTCGGTAGTCGGGGCTCGCTCGTCACATGGACGGGGCGCAATCCGCTGACCTGGCTGAACGCGTTCCGTTCGTGTACTTCGGGGTGGGCGAGCGGGTGCAGGGCGACGGTCGGGTTGCCCGTACGGCCCGCCCAGCAGCGCAGGGCCACCTGCTGAGCCATCGTGCCGGTGGGGAAGAAGGCGGCGGCCTCCTTGCCGAGCAGTTCGGCGACCCTCTTCTCCAGGGTCTCGACGATGCCGGTGCCGTACATGTCCGACGTCTCGTCGAGGTCGTACAGCTCGGCGGCCTCCTGGAGGAACGCGAGCCGCTCGCGGAGCGGGTCCAGGAAGCCGAGGCGCGCGAGGGCGCGCTCCGCGCTCCGGTTCGCGCTCATACGCCGCTTGCGACGCCCCAGGATCCGTTCCTCCTCGGTTGTCGGCTCCGCTCCCTGCTCGCCCTGCTCCGCCTGATCCTCACCGTGTTCCGCCACATCACTCATGCTCCGGATGATGCCTGCCAGGGGTCCGCGGGAGCACCCGGATTTCCCCAGGCTTTCCCGTACGCCGGGGCTGTGTGACAACCCACAGCCTGTGGACAACCGGACGCCCCTCGAACCGATCGCGTTAACATGACGAGAAATCGTCCGGTACCCGGAGCGGACTGGAACGGGAAGGCCGCCGTCGCGTGAGTACATTCCAACAGCCAGAGCCCAAGGACCGCCCCGCGCGGCTCGCCGTCGGTGTCGTCGGCGCCGGCCGGGTGGGCCCTGCGCTGGCCGCCTCGCTCCAACTGGCCGGGCACCGCCCGGTGGCCGTCTCCGGAGTGTCCGACGCGTCCAGGCGACGGGCCGCGCTGATGCTCCCCGACGTCCCGGTCGTCACGCCCGCGCAGGTCCTGGAGCGCTCCGACCTGGTGCTGCTGACCGTTCCGGACGACGCCCTTCCGGGGCTCGTCGAGGGCCTCGCAGACACCGGCGCCGTACGCCCCGGGCAGCTGCTCGTGCACACCTCCGGGCGGTACGGCGCGAAGGTCCTGGACCCCGCCCTGCGGGTCGGCGCGCTGCCGCTGGCCCTGCACCCCGCGATGACCTTCACGGGCACTCCTGTGGACGTACAACGCCTCGCCGGGTGCTCCTTCGGGGTCACCGCGCCCGAGGAGCTGCGGCTGGCCGCCGAGGCCCTGGTGATCGAGATGGGCGGCGAGCCCGAGTGGATCGCCGAGGAGAGCCGCCCGCTGTACCACGCGGCCCTCGCGCTGGGCGCCAACCACCTGGTGACCCTGGTCGCCGAGTCCATGGAGCTGCTGCGCACGGCCGGCGTCGAGGCCCCCGACCGGATGCTCGGCCCGCTGCTGGGCGCCGCCCTGGACAACGCCCTGCGCTCCGGCGACGCGGCGCTCACCGGCCCCGTCGCGCGCGGGGACGCGGGCACCGTCGCCGCGCACGTCACCGAGTTGCGCAAGCACGCCCCCCAGACCGTCGCCGGCTATCTGGCGATGGCCCGCGCGACCGCCGACCGGGCGCTGGCCCACGGGCTGCTCAAGCCGGAACTCGCCGAGGACCTCCTCGGAGTGCTCGCCAACGGCACCGAGGGAGATGCCGGATGACCACCACCCTGCTGCGCACCGCCGACGAACTGCACGCACGCACGCGTGCGGGCCGTCGCGCCGTCGTGATGACGATGGGCGCCCTGCACGAGGGCCACGCCACGCTGGTCCGCACGGCCCGTGAGGTCGCCGGACCGGACGGCGAGGTCGTGGTCACCGTTTTCGTGAACCCGCTCCAGTTCGGCAAGGGCGAGGATCTCGACCGCTATCCGCGCACCCTGGACGCCGACCTCAAGATCGCCGAACAGGCGGGCGCGGACGTGGTGTTCGCGCCCTCCGTGGACGAGGTCTACCCGGGCGGCGAACCCCAGGTGCGCATCTCCGCGGGTCCCATGGGCGAACGCCTGGAGGGCGCGGTCCGCCCCGGTCACTTCGACGGCATGCTCACCGTCGTAGCCAAGCTGCTGCACCTCACGCGCCCCGACGTCGCCCTGTTCGGCCAGAAGGACGCCCAGCAACTCGCCCTGATCCGCCGCATGGTGCGCGACCTGAACTTCGGCATGGAGATCGTCGGCGTTCCCACCGTGCGCGAGGCCGACGGCCTGGCCCTGTCCAGCCGCAACCGCTATCTGTCCCCCCAGGAGAGGCGCACCGCGCTCGCCCTCTCCCAGGCCCTGTTCGCGGGCCGCGACCGGCACGCCGCCCAGGAGGCGCTGCGCGCACGGGCCCGCGAAGTGCCCGCCACGCACGCGCGTGCCGAGGCGCTCAGCGCCATAGGGGAGTCCCGCGCGGCAGCCGACGCGCACGCCGTCGCCAAGGCCGCCCCCGGCCCCGGCAACCCGGCGTCCGTCCGCGCGGCCGCCCGCCTGATCCTCGACAACGCCGCCCGTCTGGACCCGCCGCTCGCCCTGGACTACCTCGCCCTGGTCGACCCGTCCGACTTCACGGACGTCGACGAGGACTTCACCGGGGAGGCCGTCCTCGCCGTCGCCGCCCGGGTCGGGACGACCCGGCTGATCGACAACATCCCACTCGCTTTCGGAACCTTCGGAGCCGCCTCGTGACCAGCACAGGCATACGACTGCACGCACCCGCCCCCGGGTGGTCCATCGCCGCGGACGTCGTGGTCGTCGGCTCCGGAGTGGCCGGCCTGACCGCCGCCCTGCGCTGCGAGGCGGCCGGGCTGCGGACGGTCGTCGTCACCAAGGCCCGCCTCGACGACGGCTCCACCCGCTGGGCCCAGGGCGGCATCGCCGCGGCCCTCGGGGAGGGAGACACCCCCGAACAGCACCTGGACGACACCCTGGTGGCCGGCGCGGGCCTGTGCGACGAGGAGGCCGTACGGATCCTCGTCACCGAGGGCCCCGACGCCGTACGGCGGCTCATCGAGACCGGCGCCCACTTCGACGAGTCCTCCGAAGGAGGACTGGAGCTGGCCCGCGAGGGCGGCCACCACCGGCGCCGTATCGCGCACGCCGGCGGGGACGCGACCGGCGCCGAGGTCTCCCGGGCGCTCGTCGAGGCCGTACGAGCGCGTGGGCTGCGCACGATCGAGAACGCGCTCGTGCTGGACCTGCTGACCGACGCGGAGGGCCGTACCGCGGGCGTCACCCTGCACGTCATGGGAGAGGGCCAGCACGACGGTGTGGGCGCGGTGCACGCGCCCGCGGTGGTCCTCGCGACCGGTGGCATGGGGCAGGTCTTCTCGGCGACCACCAATCCGTCCGTGTCGACCGGCGACGGGGTCGCACTCGCCCTCCGCGCGGGCGCCGAGGTCTCCGACCTGGAGTTCGTGCAGTTCCACCCGACCGTGCTGTTCCTCGGCGCCGACGCGGAGGGCCAGCAGCCCCTCGTCTCCGAGGCGGTGCGCGGCGAGGGCGCCCACCTGGTCGACGCCGACGGCGTGCGCTTCATGGTGGGCCAGCACGAACTCGCCGAGCTCGCGCCCCGGGACATCGTCGCCAAGGGAATCACGCGGCGCATGCTGGAGCAGGACGCCGAGCACATGTTCCTGGACGCCCGGCACTTCGGCGCCGACATGTGGGAGCACCGCTTCCCGACGATCCTCGCCGCCTGCCGCAGCCACGGCATCGACCCGGTCACCGAGCCCGTCCCGGTCGCCCCGGCCGCCCACTACGCCTCCGGGGGCGTCCGCACCGACTCCCGGGGCCGTACGACCGTCCCCGGCCTGTACGCGTGCGGAGAGGTCGCCTGCACCGGCGTGCACGGCGCGAACCGGCTCGCCTCCAACTCCCTCCTCGAAGGCCTGGTCTACGCCGAGCGCATCGTCGCCGACATCACCGGGAACCAGGCGGAGAACGCCCTCCACGCGCGTGTGCCCGAGCCGGTCCCGCACCCGCAGAAGCCCGCGCACCCGCTGCTCGCCCCCGAGACCCGCTTCGCGATCCAGCGGATCATGACCGAGGGCGCGGGCGTCCTGCGCTCCGCGGACTCCCTCGCCCAGGCCGCCGGACAGCTCCAGCAGCTGCACACCGACGCCCGTGACGCCCTCGACGAGAACGGCAAGACGGCCGAGCCCGGCGTCGACACCTGGGAGGCCACCAACCTCCTGTGCGTGGCCCGCGTCCTGGTCACCGCCGCCGCGCAGCGCGAGGAGACCCGCGGCTGCCACTGGCGCGAGGACCACGCCGACCGCGACGACACCGCTTGGCGCCGCCACATCGTCGTACGGCTGAATCCGGACCGCACGCTGGCCGTACACACCACGGACACCGCAGACTTCCCCCCGACCCGGCAGCACCGTCCCCAGGAGCAGTGACAGAAGTGAGCACCCACGACCTTCCCCTCGCCGACAGCGGTGGCTGCGGCGACGGCTGTGCCTGTGGCTCGGGCGCCGATGAGGAGTACATGGAGTGCGGTCTTGATCCCGCGCTCGCCGAGCTCCTGGCGGACGCCGGACTCGACCCCCTGGAGGTCGAGGACATCGCCAACGTCGCCATCCAGGAGGACCTGGCCGGCGGCGTCGACGTGACGACCGTCGCGACCATCCCCGAAGAGGCCGTCGCCACCGCCGACTTCACCGCGCGCGAGGCCGGTGTCGTGGCGGGCCTCAGGGTCGCCGAAGCGGTGGTCTCCGTGGTCTGCACCGACGAGTTCGAGGTCGAGCGGCACGTGGAGGACGGCGACCGCGTGGAGGCCGGACAGAAGCTCCTGTCGGTCACCACGCGCACGCGTGACCTGCTGACCGCCGAGCGCAGCGCGCTCAACATCCTGTGCCGCCTCTCCGGCATCGCGACCGCCACGCGCGCGTGGGCGGACGCCCTGGAGGGCACGAAGACGAAGGTCCGCGACACCCGCAAGACGACGCCCGGACTGCGCTCCCTGGAGAAGTACGCGGTCCGCAGCGGCGGTGGCGTCAACCACCGCATGTCCCTCTCGGACGCGGCCCTCGTCAAGGACAACCACGTGGTCGCCGCGGGCGGCGTAGCCCAGGCCTTCAAGGCCGTACGGGAGGCCTTCCCGGACGTGGCGATCGAGGTCGAGGTCGACACCCTGCACCAGCTCCGCGAGGTCCTGGACGCCGGCGCCGACCTGATCCTGCTGGACAACTTCACGCCCGGCGAGTGCGCGGAGGCCGTCGGCATCGTCCACGGCCGCGCCGCCCTGGAGGCCTCGGGCCGGCTCACCCTGGAGAACGCCAAGGCGTACGCCGACACCGGGGTGGACTACCTCGCCGTAGGAGCCCTGACCCACTCCGCGCCGATCCTGGACATCGGCCTCGACCTCCGTGAGGCGCAGTAGTCATGCTCCTCACGATCGACGTGGGCAACACGCACACCGTCCTTGGCCTCTTCGACGGCGAGGAGATCATCGAGCACTGGCGCATCTCCACGGACGCGCGCCGCACCGCCGACGAACTCGCCGTACTCCTCCAGGGCCTCATGGGCATGCACCCGCTCCTCGGAGAGGAGCTGGGCGACGGCATCGACGGCATCGCGATCTGCGCCACCGTGCCGTCCGTCCTGCACGAACTGCGCGAGGTGACCCGCCGCTACTACGGAGACGTGCCCGCCGTCCTCGTCGAACCGGGCGTCAAGACGGGCGTCCCGATCCTCACCGACAACCCCAAGGAGGTCGGCGCGGACCGCATCATCAACGCGGTCGCCGCGGTCGAGCTCTACGGCGGTCCGGCGATCGTCGTCGACTTCGGGACGGCGACCACGTTCGACGCGGTCTCCGCGCGCGGGGAGTACATCGGCGGTGTCATCGCCCCCGGTATCGAGATCTCGGTCGAGGCCCTCGGCGTCAAGGGCGCCCAGCTGCGCAAGATCGAGGTGGCCCGGCCGCGCAGCGTGATCGGCAAGAACACCGTCGAGGCGATGCAGTCGGGCATCGTCTACGGGTTCGCCGGCCAGGTCGACGGGGTCGTCACCAGGATGGCCAAGGAGCTGGCCGACGACCCGGAGGACGTGACGGTGATCGCGACCGGCGGCCTTGCCCCGATGGTCCTGGGCGAGGCCTCGGTGATCGACGAGCACGAACCCTGGCTGACGCTGATCGGCCTGCGGCTGGTCTACGAGCGGAACGTCTCGCGGATGTGACCACGCGCGCGGGGCACCGAGGCCTGCTGCCGGGCGGTGCCCTCGCCGATGTCGCTCACACGTACCCACGAGGTGCCGCCGCGCCCGACACCGGCTCCCGTGCGCGCGACGGAGCCGTAGGACCGGCCGTGGCGCGGCTGCCGAGTGCGCGGCGGAGCGGCCGCTGCCCGCTCCTGGGCGAAAACCCCACGCCACACCCGCCCCCTATGTCGAATTTGTCTGATTAGCGCGTATCGTCGCCGCATGCCCACGCCATACGGATCCCGCGGCGGCATGGCGTTCGGTGCGGAGGAGCTGCGTGTGCTCCGTCGCGCTCTCGCCCTCGCCCTCCAGCCCCGAACCGCCTCGGCCGAGGACGTCCAGGACTGCCTCCGGCTCGCCGAATCCCTCGACGAGGCGGTACGCGAGGGAGTCCGACTGCGCGCCTTCCTGGTCGCCGACCTCGCCCGGTACCGCGCCGCCCTGCCCGGCACCACCGCCGGCTACCTGACCCTCCTGGAGGAGGCGCTCGGCGCCGGGTACCGCCCGGACGTCGACGACCTCTCCGCACTGCGGGCGCTGCGCGGGAACCCCGCAGCCGCCGCCCTCCTGGACCGCTGCCTCGCCCTCGCCGAACAGGACGTACGCGCGCGCCTCGCCCGCCGTACGACCGTCCGGCCCGCCCCGACAGTCCCGGCCTCGCGCACCCGCCTCCTGGCGCTCCCTGGAGGCCTCTCCGGCGGCCTTTCCGTGATGGCCGGGGAACCGGCCGGGGAGGACGCCAAGGAGCCCGTACGCAAGCCCGTGGGGCGGCCTGGCGAGCGCCCCTCGCCGACACCGGCGCCCGCGGCCCCGAAGCCGTCCCGGCCCGTCCCCACCCCGGGCGAGGTCTTCCCCCGGCGCAAACCGGCACCGCCCCCCACGAATCCGTCGCAGCAACTCGCCGCCGGCTGAACCGACCCCGCCCCGTCCTCCGCGGAGCCCGTGGCTACTCTGGAGGACATGGACTATGTCTCCGCGCTCGTGCCCCCGGTCGTCATGGCCGTGTTCTTCATCGGACTGATCCGGGTCATCGTGAAGACCCAGGGCGGGGCCATGAAGGCCAAGGAGGACGCGGCCGTCGACGCCGCCATCGCGCGCGCGGAGAGTGCCCGCCAGGCCTCTTCGACCACCGAAGCCTGAACCTTCCCCTTTCGGCGGCGTCTTCGGACAGCGCCTTCCAGGGCGTACGACTCCCGCACGCGTGCGCGTGCTTTCCGAGTCGTACGCCCTTTTTGTTCCTTTTCCACTATGGTTCTGAGCTGTGCCTCGCCCATTGGGAGAAC
This sequence comes from Streptomyces colwelliae, assembly GCF_048158785.1. Classification (NCBI taxonomy): domain Bacteria; kingdom Bacillati; phylum Actinomycetota; class Actinomycetes; order Kitasatosporales; family Streptomycetaceae; genus Streptomyces; species Streptomyces colwelliae. The sequence continues at coordinate 21,631 of NZ_JBLTJC010000106.1, forward strand.
TCGAAGACTCGGTCATGACGCGGGTGTGGAAGTGGAACCGCCCGGTGACCGTTCGAGAAGTCCTGGAAGACCTTCAGCAGGAACGGTCCATCGCGTACACCACGGTGATGACCGTTTTGGACAATCTCCATCAGAAGGGCTGGGTGCGCCGTGAGGCGGAAGGCCGGGCCTATCGATATGAGGCGGTCTCCACACGAGCCGCCTACTCCGCCGCCCTGATGAACGATGCCTGGTCCCAGAGCGACAACCCCGCGGCCGCTCTCGTCGCCTTCTTCGGGATGATGAGCGACGAACAGCGTGAGGCCCTGCGCAGCGCCGTACGCATCGTCCAGGGACCGGAAACACCCGAACCCGCGGATGGCGTCCAGAACCCCGGCTCCGCGCCCTCGGGCGGCGGGCGATAGCGTCCGCTCATGTCAGCAGAGCACCCCGAAGTCACCGCGAAAGCCATCACCGTCCGGCGGGCCCGGACCGGCGATGTCGAGGCGGTGCGCCGACTCCTTGACGCCTACGTCCGCGGTCGCATCCTGCTCGACAAAGCGACGGTGACTCTTTACGAGGACATCCAGGAGTTCTGGGTCGCCGAACGGGACGACAACGCCGAGGTCGTCGGCTGCGGGGCACTGCATGTCATGTGGGAAGACCTCGCGGAAGTCCGCACTCTCGCGGTGAAGCCCGGCTTGAAGGGTGCCGGTGTGGGCCATCAGTTGCTGGAGAAGTTGCTGCACACAGCTCGTTGGCTAGGCGTTCGTCGCGTTTTCTGTCTCACCTTCGAAGTGGACTTCTTCTCGAAGCACGGCTTCGTGGAGATCGGTGAGACACCCGTCGACACCGATGTCTACGCGGAGCTGTTGCGTTCCTATGACGAGGGCGTGGCGGAGTTCCTCGGTCTCGAACGAGTGAAACCGAACACCTTGGGCAACAGCCGGATGCTTCTGCATCTGTGATCGCGGCGCTCAATTCGGCCGAGCCACCCTGCCCAGGTTCCCTATGTCCGAAACGCACATCTTTCTGGAGGAGGGAGCTCACTCCGTCTCTCCCAGGGGTTTGTGTTTTTCCAGCAAAAGCGGTTTGCTTTCCGACGTACTGCAGTACTGCATATAACAGGGGACGGCGAAACGGCGGACGCCGCAGACCCCAGGCCCGCAAGTAATCGATGAAAGGAAATCCGGTGGCACAGAAGGTTCAGGTCCTTCTTGTCGATGACCTCGACGGCGGCGAGGCGGACGAGACGGTGACGTTCGCGCTGGACGGCAAGACGTACGAGATCGATCTCACCACCGCGAATGCGGACAAGCTCCGTGGTCTTCTCGAGGCTTACGTGAAGGGCGGACGCCGTACCGGTGGCCGCGCTTCTGGCGGTCGCGGAAAGGCCCGCGCCGCTACCGGTGGTGGCAGCCAGGACACCGCGCAGATCCGCGCGTGGGCCAAGGAGAACGGCTACGAGGTCAACGACCGCGGCCGTGTTCCCGCGACCATTCGCGAGGCCTACGAGAAGGCCAACGGCTGAGCGCACGAGCGCCGCAGCCGTACCCGGTGGCACTGAGTGGCCATCGTGTCCACAAGTCGTACGAGATCAGGGGCGTCCCCCACGCCCCCCACGGCCGGCATTGTCGGCAGCGAGGCCTCGACCTCGCACCCCGGCTCGGGGGGTCGCAGCCATACGGCGGCCCCCTGCAAGGGACCCGGGCGGCCCGCGGGAAGCGGCAGTCCCTTCGTGGGCCCCGCGCCGGGCAGCGGTGCCTCTGCGGGCCTCGCCCCGGGGAACGACGGCGCCTCCATGTGCCCGTCCGCGCCGAGCGCCATCAGATCCAGCGCCGGCGCCAGAGCGCCCCACTCCAGCCAGTCCAGCAGCCCCGGAAGTTCCTCCGCGCTGCCCGCGGCCACCAGGAGCCGCATCCGGTCGCCCTGTACGGCCACCGGAGAATCCGGGCCCAGGCGCCACAGCGCCGCGATCCCCGCCTCGACCGGCACGTCCAGGACGTCGAAACGCAGGCCCGTGACGAGCCGTAGCGGCTCTCCGGGCACCGTGCGCCACCCCAGTTCGTTCTCGTACCGGAGCCGCTGCCGGTCGTCCGGATCGAGCGGGCGACGGGGGAGTGGGACCGTGGTGAGAGGGGGGACTGTGCCAACCATGCCAAGAGCAACCGCCGAAGCGGGCCGAGAGTTACGCTGGGTGGTCCAACGAATGCGCTGGGTACGGGAAAAGGGGGCGTTCGGGGGTGCGGCGCGGCGCAAGGTTGTTCGCCCGTAGCGGAGGGAACCGGTGCGAACGGCATGGAGTGTCAGTCCCTGCGGGTAAGACAATCCCTAGTGGGAGGGGGCGACACGCAGAAAAGGGCGTCTCACGTTCGCCATCGGCGTACTCATGGTGAGGGTAACTGCCTGGCCTGCGGGAACATCGTCTCGCACCATCAGGTTGGAGCAGATGTCGGCGTTCGGGTTCAGGAGGCAGTGTTGGTTCTCGGTCCGGTGTCGGCAGTTGGAATGAGCGGTCCCCGCTTGCGGGACTAAGCTGCGGAAGGACAGGGAGGGGAGCGTCCCCTTACTGCCTGACCGCTCTGAGGAGCGATTAACGATGTTCGAGAGGTTCACCGACCGCGCGCGGCGGGTTGTCGTCCTGGCTCAGGAAGAAGCCCGGATGCTCAACCACAACTACATCGGCACCGAGCACATCCTCCTGGGTCTCATCCACGAGGGTGAGGGTGTCGCCGCTAAGGCCCTGGAGAGCCTCGGGATTTCGCTCGAGGCGGTCCGCCAGCAGGTGGAGGAGATCATCGGTCAGGGGCAGCAGGCCCCGTCCGGGCACATCCCCTTCACCCCTCGTGCCAAGAAGGTCCTGGAGCTGTCGCTCCGCGAGGCCCTTCAGCTGGGCCACAACTACATCGGCACGGAGCACATCCTGCTCGGCCTGATCCGTGAGGGCGAGGGCGTCGCCGCCCAGGTCCTGGTCAAGCTGGGCGCTGATCTCAACCGTGTGCGGCAGCAGGTGATCCAGCTGCTCTCCGGTTACCAGGGCAAGGAGACCGCCACCGCCGGCGGCCCTGCGGAGGGCACCCCCTCGACGTCCTTGGTCCTCGACCAGTTCGGCCGGAACCTCACCCAGGCCGCTCGTGAGTCCAAGCTCGACCCGGTCATCGGGCGCGAGAAGGAGATCGAGCGGGTCATGCAGGTGCTGTCCCGCCGTACGAAGAACAACCCGGTCCTGATCGGTGAGCCCGGCGTCGGCAAGACCGCCGTCGTCGAGGGCCTCGCCCAGGCCATCGTCAAGGGCGAGGTGCCCGAGACCCTCAAGGACAAGCACCTCTACACCCTGGACCTCGGCGCGCTGGTCGCCGGCTCCCGCTACCGCGGTGACTTCGAGGAGCGCCTGAAGAAGGTCCTCAAGGAGATCCGCACCCGCGGCGACATCATCCTGTTCATCGACGAGCTGCACACGCTGGTCGGCGCGGGTGCCGCCGAGGGCGCCATCGACGCCGCTTCGATCCTGAAGCCGATGCTGGCCCGCGGTGAGCTCCAGACCATCGGTGCGACGACCCTGGACGAGTACCGCAAGCACCTGGAGAAGGACGCCGCTCTCGAGCGCCGCTTCCAGCCCATCCAGGTCGCGGAGCCGTCCCTGCCGCACACCATCGAGATCCTCAAGGGTCTGCGCGACCGCTACGAGGCCCACCACCGTGTCTCCATCACGGACGAGGCCCTCGTGCAGGCCGCCACGCTGGCCGACCGGTACATCTCGGACCGCTTCCTGCCGGACAAGGCGATCGACCTGATCGACGAGGCCGGTTCCCGGATGCGCATCCGCCGGATGACCGCGCCGCCGGACCTGCGCGAGTTCGACGAGAAGATCGCCGGCGTCCGCCGCGACAAGGAGTCCGCGATCGACTCGCAGGACTTCGAGAAGGCCGCCTCCCTCCGCGACAAGGAGAAGCAGCTCCTGGCCGCCAAGGCCAAGCGGGAGAAGGAGTGGAAGGCCGGCGACATGGATGTCGTCGCCGAGGTCGACGGCGAGCTGATCGCCGAGGTCCTCGCGACCGCCACCGGCATCCCGGTCTTCAAGCTCACCGAGGAGGAGTCCTCGCGTCTGCTGCGCATGGAGGACGAGCTCCACAAGCGGGTCATCGGCCAGAAGGACGCCGTCAAGGCGCTCTCGAAGGCGATCCGTCGTACGCGTGCGGGCCTCAAGGACCCGAAGCGTCCCGGTGGTTCGTTCATCTTCGCCGGCCCGTCCGGTGTCGGTAAGACCGAGCTGTCCAAGGCCCTCGCCGAGTTCCTCTTCGGTGACGAGGACGCGCTGATCTCCCTCGACATGTCGGAGTTCAGCGAGAAGCACACGGTGTCGCGGCTCTTCGGTTCGCCCCCCGGATACGTGGGCTACGAAGAGGGCGGCCAGCTCACGGAGAAGGTCCGTCGCAAGCCGTTCTCGGTCGTCCTCTTCGACGAGGTCGAGAAGGCCCACCCGGACATCTTCAACAGCCTTCTCCAGATCCTGGAGGACGGTCGCCTGACCGACTCCCAGGGCCGGGTCGTGGACTTCAAGAACACGGTCATCATCATGACGACCAACCTCGGCACGCGGGACATCTCCAAGGGCTTCAACCTTGGTTTCGCGGCCACGGGTGACACGAAGTCCAACTACGAGCGCATGAAGAACAAGGTCTCGGACGAGCTCAAGCAGCACTTCCGCCCCGAGTTCCTCAACCGTGTCGACGACGTCGTCGTCTTCCCGCAGCTCACCCAGGAGGACATCCTCCAGATCGTCGACCTCATGGTCGGCAAGGTGGACGAGCGCCTCAAGGACCGGGACATGGGCATCGAGCTCTCCTCGGCCGCGAAGGAGCTCCTCTCCAAGAAGGGTTACGACCCGGTGCTGGGCGCGCGTCCGCTGCGGCGCACGATCCAGCGCGAGATCGAGGACACGCTCTCGGAGAAGATCCTCTTCGGCGAGCTGCGTCCCGGTCACATCGTGGTCGTCGACGTGGAGGGCGAGGGCGAGGCGAAGACCTTCACCTTCCGGGGTGAGGAGAAGTCGGCGCTTCCCGATGTTCCGCCGATCGAGGATGCGGCTGCTGGTGGGGCCGGTCCGAATTTGAGCAAGGAGGCGTAGCCCTTCACGGGTGCGCTTGGCCTGGGGGCCGTGCCGGGACTTTGGTTCTGGGGCGGCCCCTTTGGCATGGACGGGGGCAGCGTTGTCCAGCCGGTTACATCTGGACGGTGCGGACGCCGGGGAGTTTCGGCATGGTGCTCAGCGAGGCGGTGGACAATTCCTCGTCGAGCTGGAGTTCCGCCAAAGCTGGGAGGGAAGCCACTTCCTGCCAGTCGGCGGCGGTCAGCGGGCGGCCGGACTCGCCGAGTCTGAGAGTCGTGAGTGTGGGCCATCGGGTGAGACCGCGCAGACCGATGGTGTGCACCGTTGCCGGTCCCAGATGCAGGTACTTCAAAGGCGCCTCGACGGGCAGGGAGTCGGCGAGGCTGTGCCCTTGAAGTTTGCGGTTGAGGGACAGCCAGGTCAACGAACGAAGTTCTCGTAGTCCCGTGATGCCGCTGACCCCGGACAACCACAGTTCGGTAATGGGGAGTTCCGGTAGCGGGCCGAGACTCTCGACTCTGGAACAGCCGTGAAGCCACAGACGGTTCAGAGAAGAGAAGGATGACAACTCTCCCAGATCGGCGATGCGGGAATTGTTGATCACACTCAGAGTTTCGACCTGAGCGGGGTCCACCACGGCATCGAGGATCTCGGCCAAAGTCCGGGAGCCGACGAACGTGACACTCCTCCAAGGGCGCGTCAAACTGAGTGCCGCATACTTCTCATCGCTGTCGCACCTGACGAAGAGCTCCTTCCGGTCCAGGTGATCGAGCACCTCGACCGCGTACTCCCGAACGTCGAACCGGTCCCACGTGCCCACGAGTTGGCGCCGCACTTCGAGGTCGGAGTGGTCCCGGAATCGCCGCAGCACTGCCAGGGCCGCCTCCGGCTCCTCCGCGCCGAGTAACGAGGCGGTGACGGTGACTGCGTGCGCCTCCGCGTCCGTCAGCCCCGCCGGACCTGGCAGCAACTCCAGCACCAGTGGTCCCGCCTGCCTCAGTGCGTGCGCGTCCTCTGCCGTACGCGGCGGGATCAGCGCGCCCGCCCGATCCTCCACCTCAGCCCGCACCCCCGGATCCAACGCCGTCGCATGCTCCAGGCAGGCCAGGGCCAGGAGCGTGAGCCGGGGCTCGTTCCGGGCCAGCAACTGCCGTAGCAATACGACCCGTTCCCGCGGGCGGGCGTGGGCGACCGCCATGCGGATGACGTCCTCCCACTGGGTGTCGTCCGCGTGGCTGGTGAGGACGTCCAGGTGGCCCTCCTCCACGGCGTAGCGCGCGCCGAGATAGTCCTGGAAGGTGCGGTGGACGAAGTGCGTTGCACCCTCGGCCGGTTGGCGGAGCAGGCCGCTGCGGAGCATCAGGGTGCGCAGGACCGTCCCGGCATCGCCCTGCCCCACCGCCGATGCCACCGTCGACAGGCTGCGCTCCACGATGCCCTCGGCCGTCTCGATGTCCATCTCCGTGCGGCCGCTCAACACCAGTGCGTAGGCGAGGCGTTGGAGCATCTCCAGTTGAGCCTCCTCGCCCAGTTCCGCTCCCTCCAGCGCGCCCATGCCCCGCTCCCGGTCCCGCCGTGCCAGCAGCATCGTCAGGGCGGCGTCGTACAACTCCTTGCGGCCTGTGGGGAGATAACCCCTCCGCTCCCTGTGCAGGGCGCAAATCAGGCCGCACATCAAGGGATTCGTGGCGAGCCGTGCCAGGTCCCGTTTCGTGCGGAGGGAGTCCAGGAGTGGGCCCTCGTACTCCGGGGCCTGGGCCGCCGTGTGCCATCGCTCGACGAAGGTCTTCACCTCGGGGCGGTGCATGGGGGCCAGGGTCAGTTCGCGGAAGTCCTCCGATGCGAGCCAGTCGGGGCGGACCGCTGTGGGGCGGGAGGTCAGGAGCCAGCGGTTGCCCGGGAAGGCTCGGATCAGGGAGAGGAGCCAGTCTCGGGTGCGGTGGCGGTCGGTCGACGGGATCTCGTCCAGGCCGTCCACCAGGACCAGGGCGCGGCCGGCGGTCAGGACGCGTTCCGTCCAGCCGTCGGGTGGGGTGTGGGGGCAGCCGGTGGAGGACAGGAAGGCTGCGGGGGAGGGGAGTTGGCCGGCTCGGATCAAGGTGCGGAGAGGGAGGACGTACGGGATGCGGTCGCCGTCCCGCGCCGCTGTCACCGCCAGCCACTGCACCAGCGTCGTCTTGCCGGAACCCGCGTCGCCGCGCAGCAGTACGCGGTCGTGGGTCGACAGGGCTTCCTCGGCGGGGAGTTGGACGGTGAAGGCGGCGCCGGGGTGTTCGTCGGGGAGGCGGCGTTCCTCTGTCGCCGTCGCCTCCAGGCTCAGGTACGCCACCTCCAGGGGCCAGCGGTCAGGAGACTCACGCAGGTCGATGCCGTAGATGGTGATGTGGTTGTGGCGCTCGGCGACGTACGGGAGGTAGCGGCGTTCGAAGGTGCGGTCCTGGGAGCCGGGGCGTGGGGTGCGGGCGATCAACTCGTCGATGCGGGCGATCAGTTCGGCCTGCGTGCGGGTCTGTTCCAGCAGGGTGCGGGCGACGAACGTGGAGCGGCGGGTGAAGAATTCCAGGATCTGGAGGCAGGCCCACTCGGTGGCGTTGTCGAGGAAGTAGCGGGCGTCGGTGGAGAGTCCGGCGGGAGCCGGGGCGCCGTGCTCCAACTGCCTTGCCAGGTGTCGGTGTCCGAGCCGTACGGCCTGGACGTCGTCCATGGCCAGGTCGCCGAGGGCCAGCAGTCTGCGGGCCAACGCGTCTGTCACGGCGGGCTGTTCGTCGGGTGGGAAGGGGGCCTCACCGGGGGAGTCCACCGCCCGCGCGACCAGGTGGTCGGCGAGCTTGTGGACGTCCTTCTCCGTCAGGGTGCGTTTCTCGCCCTTGAAGGAGACGAGGGAGGAGAGGCGGACCGGTCTGCCGACCAGGCCCGCGCCGGGGGCCTCGGGCACGAACAGCTTCTTCAGCAGCGGTGTGATCAGGCCTGACGCCAACTTGCCACCGAGTACCGCGGGCTCCATCCGCCGCCCCACCCCCGTCGTCGCGCGAACGGACGGAGCCTAACGGGTCAGGACAACTGGCCGTCGTAGTCCGGCAGTTTGAAGGTCTTCTCGGCGTGGCCGCCCGACAGGTCGGTGGCGCTGTTGCCGATGTTCGCGATGATCGTGTAGCCCTTGTTCTCGATCGCGGCGCGCTGGGCCGTCTTGTAGTCGGCGACGTCCTTGAACAGGTCGAAGAGGCCGCGCACGTAGAGGCCGTCGACGTCGTAACCGTCGTGTTCGAGGTTGTACTCGGTCGGCAGGTAGATGATGCCTGGGCGGGCCGTGACGAAGAACAGTGAAACGCCGTGCTCCTGGGCGTACTTGGCGACCGCGAGGACCGGCTTGTTGGCCGGCTGGGGCCAGCTGAAGCCGAAGTCGGTCTCCAGGGTGGTGTTGTCGATGTCGAAGACGATCGCCTGCTTCTCACCTGGCTTGGTGGCCGCGATGCGCTGCTTCAGGTAGGGCAGGGCCTGGTTCATCACCGTCTGGCAGTCCTGTTGCCAGGTCGAGTAGTCGACCGTGGCGGCCGTCGCGGTGGTGCTGGTGCTCGTCGCGGCCTCCGCGGGGACGGTCAGCGTCGCGAGGGCGGCCGCGGTCACGGCGGCTATGGCGGTACGGCGGGCCCAGGGGCGTCGTCTCGTCATGGGGGTGGGGGTTCCTCTCACGTCTGTGCGCTGCCGGTTGGTGCAGAAGGCATGGTCGCGGGCGAGGGTGGCGTGAGGGGAACCGTAAGGTTACTGAACGGTAGGTGTATAGAGGCCTGCGCCACATTTCCGCGCCTGGCGATCGACCCCGCCGGTGACAAGCCGCACAGGCGATTCGGCCCCTACTAGGGGAGGCAGTCGTGCGCACCGGTCGGTGCAAATTAGGACTTTCTCCTTTAAATCCGTGGAACCGGAGGACCGATTTCGCCGTCTGGGGGTGGAATCAGGATGCTTGGGTGGTCTGTCAAGAAGGTGGAAGTTTTGTGGTGAAGTACTAGGTTCCGTCGTAGAAGAGGGGTTTGGGGGTCCGCGGGG
>NZ_JBLTJC010000107.1:0-30706 GCF_048158785.1 Streptomyces colwelliae
GGTATAAGAGACAGCCCTCAACCACCACCCCGCTCACGTGACCGCCCCCCTCTCCGTCGAAACCAGGTCGATCGCCGGGTGGTGGCAGGCCGCCGTGTGCGTACGCGGGCCGACCAGACCCGGCGCCGTCGTACGGCAGAGATCGCTGGCCAGCGGGCAGCGGTCCGCGAAGCGGCAGCCGGCCGGGAAGTCGGCGGGGGAGGGGACGACGCCCTTGATCTGGGTCATCCGCTCGGCCGCCGACTCCAGGGACAGCACGCTGCCGAGCAGGCCGCGCGTGTAGTGGTGGGCCGGTGACTCCACCAGGTCGGCGGTCACGCCCGTCTCCACGATCTGCCCGCCGTACATCACCACCACCCGGTCGGTGACGTCGGCGATCAGCGCGAGGTCGTGCGAGACGAGGACGAGCGCGAAACCCAACTCCGCGCGCAGGCCCAGCAGTAGCTCTATGACCTGCGCCTGCACGGTGACGTCGAGGGCGGTCGTCGGTTCGTCGGCGACGATCAGCTTGGGGTCGCGGGACAACGCCATGGCGATCAGCACGCGTTGGCGCTGGCCGCCGGAGAGTTCGTGCGGGTAGCTGCGCAGGGTGCGGTCCGGGTCGAGGCCGACCATCGTCAGCAACTCGCCCGCGCCACGGCGCCCTCCGCGCCGTATCACCTGCTTGAGCTGGGCGCGGATCGTCATCGCCGGGTTCAGGGACGACAGCGCGTCCTGGTAGACCATCGCCATCTCGTGGCCCAGCAGTCTGCGGCGCAACCGCATCGGCTCGCCCACCAACTGCCGCTGGTTGAACCGGACATGGCCGCGCACCCGGGCGCCCTTCGGCTCCAGGCCCATCACCGCGAGCGCCGTGAGCGACTTGCCGCAGCCCGACTCGCCCACCAGGCCCAGGACTTCACCCGCCCGTACCTCGAAACTGATGCCGTCGACGATGTCGACGCCGTGGTGCCGGCCCTCGAAGCCGATCGCCAAGTTCTCGACCGCGAGGACCGGTTGGCCGTCCGGGTCGGGCAACGGCCGTGCGCGGGACCGGAGTCGTAGCGCCGCCTCCGTCAGGCCGGGGAGCGGGAGCACCTCGCCGCTGCCCGGCTGCGGGGCGTCGAGCGGGTCCTCGTCGTGCCGTACGTCCACCTCGCGCGGGGCCGGTGCCGCCCACGCGTCGGAGACGCCCTCGGACAGTATGTTCAGCGACAGGACCGTGATCAGCATCAGCAGGCCGGGGAAGACCGTCGCCCACCAACCCCCGGTCAGCACCATGTTCTTGCCGTCCGCGATGACACTGCCCCACGACGGGTCCGGAGGTCGTACGCCCGCGCCGATGAACGACAGCGACGCCTCGAAGACGATCGCCTCGGCGACCTGCACCGTGCAGAACACCAGGATCGGAGCAGCACAGTTGACGGCCACGTGCCGCGCGACGATGTGCGGGGTGCGGGCGCCGATCACCCGCTCGGCCGTCACATAGTCCTCGCCGTACTGGTCAAGTACGTTGGCCCGTACGACCCTTGCCACCGGCGGGGTGAACAGGAACGCGATCGCGCAGATCAGTACGGTGATCCCGCCGCCGAACACCGCGACCAGGACCGCCGCCAGCGCGATGCCGGGGAACGCCATCACCACGTCCAGGCAGCGCATCAGCGTCTCGTCGACGCCCTTGCGGGAGGTCGCGGCGACCGCGCCGATCAGCGCGCCGACGACCAGGGCCAGCGCGGTCGCCCCGAGCCCGATCGCGAGGGACCAACGGGCGCCGTACATCAGCCTGCTGAGGATGTCCCGGCCCAGGCTGTCCTGGCCCATCCAGTGGTCGGCGGACGGGTGCCCGGTGCCGTCGACGGGGAGCTGCTGGTCCAGCGGGTCGTGCGGGGCGATGAGCGGCGCGAACAACGCCACCAGCACCACGACCGCCAGGAAGCCCACCGCGACCTTCGACAGCAGCGGCAGCCGGCGCCAGCCGCGCAGCCGGACGCCGGGCCGGGACAGGGACTCGGCGAGGCCCTTGCGGGAGAACCGGGGGAACTGGGGGAACTGAGTGGACATCAGGAGGCTTCCCTCAGGCGGGGGTTGACCAGCAGATAGAGGATGTCGATGACCAGGTTCACGACGACGAACCCGGTCGCCGTCGTGAGCACCACGCCCTGGACGACGGCCGGGTCGCCGTTCTGCACGGCGTCGATCATCAACTTGCCCATCCCGGGGAGGGAGAAGATGGTCTCGATGACGACCGCACCGCCGAGCAGGTATCCAACGCGCAGGCCCAGGACGGTGAGTGGGTTCATCAGCGCGTTGCGGAGCACGTTGCGGCCGACGACCACCCTCGGTGGCAGGCCGCTGCCGATCGCTGTCCGGACGTAGTCCTTGTCCAGTTCCTCGACGACCGATGTCCTGACGATGCGCGTGAGTTGGGCCGCGACGGGGAGCGACAGCGCGAGCGCCGGGAGCGCCATCGTCTTGAGCCAGCCGGTGAGGGAGTCCGCCGGGTTGATGTAGCCGCCGGTCGGGAACCAGCCCTGGCCGACGGCCAGGTACTGGATCATCAGCAGCGCCAGCCAGAAGCCGGGTGCGGCGACCCCCGTCAGCGACACGACCCGGATGATCTGGTCGGGCAGCCGGTCACGGTAGATGGCCGCCGTCACCCCGCCGAGCAGCGACAACACGACCGCGATCCCCAGCCCCAGGAAGGTGAGTTGGAGGGTGAGCGGCAGCGCGGTGGTGACCTGCTCGAGGACCGGTGCCCGGGTCAGCGCGCTGGTGCCCAGGTCGCCGTGGAGGAGTGCGCCCACGAAGTGGACGTAGCGGAGAGGCAGCGGATCGAGCAGGCCGTTCCGCTCGCGGAAGTCGTGCAGTTGCCGCGGAGTCGGGTTGGCGCCCTGGAAGAACGCGGACGCCGGGTCGACGTCCGAGAAGCGCATCACCACGAACACGAACAGCACGATGCCGAGCATCAGCGGCACGAGCAGGACGATACGGCGGGCCAGAATCCTGACGACGGTGACCATGGGCCAACTCCCCTGCTGCTAGACCCACTTGGCCTGGAGGACATTGATGCCGGGGTAGGGCTGGGCCCTTATGCCCGTCAGCTTCTTCGGGTCCCAGGAGGTCATCAGCTCGTTGTGGACGACCGGGTAGAGCACGGCCTGTTCGGCGACGGTGTCGATGTAGTCCTGGATCATCGTCTTCTTCTTCGCCGCGTCCGGCTCCCGCGTCGCCTGGTCCATGTCCTTGAAGAGCTGCTTGGCGACCGAATTCCCGGCCCAACGGGCGTACCCCATCCAGAGGTTCTGCGGGCCGTAGTTGTAGTGCATGATCAGGTCCGCGTCGAGGCCGAACTGGTTGGGGTTAGCGGCGGCGGCGACCACCTGGTAGTCCTGCTTCTGGTCCATCTTGGTGAAGACGGCCGTGGTCTCCTGCGGGGACAGGGTCGTCCTCACCCCGATCGCGTCCCAGGACGCCTTGATGGTCGGCAGGCAGTCGACGATCCAACTCACGTTCACCGAGATGATGTTGATCTTCAGCCCGCTGACCCCGGCCGCCTTCAGCAGTGCCTTCGCCTTGTCGGGGTCGTAGTCGTAGACCGTCTTCGCGCGCCGGTAGGCCGGGTTGCCCTCGTTGAGGAACGACGAGGACGGCTTCCCGTGCCCCCGCAGGGCGACCTGGACCATCTTGCCGGTGTCGATGGCGTAGTGGAGCGCCTGGCGCACCCGTACGTCGTCGAAGGGCTTGTGCTGCGTGTTGAACATCAGGAACAGGTTGTTCATCCCGGCCCCGCCCGCCACCGACAGGCCGCCGCCGCGCAGCCGTTGGATGTTGGCGTAGGGGATGTTGTCGGCGATCTGCGCGCCCGCGCTCGACCCGGAGATCTTGGCGACGCGGGGAGCCGCGTCGACGATCGTCAGCCAGTTCATCGTCTTGAAGGCGGGCGGGCGCGGGCCGTTGTAGTCGGCGAACGCGGCGAAGGTCGTGTTCGACTTCGGGTGGTGCGCGGTCTGCCGGTACGGCCCCGAGCCGACCGCCTTGCCCTGGATCGCGTCGTCCCAGGCGCCCGGCTTCGAGAAGATGTGCTTCGGCATGATCTTCGCGAGTGTCAGCCGTGAAATCCCGTCAGGGAAGGGGAACTTGAGGACTAACTCGACGTTCCGCGCGTCGATCTTCCGGACCTCCTTCAGCCAACTGGCGAAGAAGCCCTGGGCGAGGGTCGTCGTCTTCGGGTCGAGGATGCGGTCGAAGACGAAGACGACATCGTCGGCGGTGACCGGCTGCCCGTCATGGAACTTGGCGCCCGCCCGCAGCGTGAACGTCCACGAGGTGCCGCTCGTGTCCTTCGGCACGGCGGTCGCCAGCGCCGGGTAGGGCGCGCGGGTGATCGGGTCGGTGTCGATCAGCCCCTCGTAGATGTGGTTGTTGCCGGCCATCGCGAACGCGGACGCCGTCTGCGTCGGATCCCAGCTGCCGTCGTTGCCGTAGCCGATCACCGCGGTCAGCGTCCGGTTCTTCCCGGTGCCCCCGCCGCCGGTGTCGTTCGTCGACTGCGGACCCGACGAACAGGCCGTCAGGGACGAGGAGATCGCGGCCGCCGCGCCCAGCGCGCCGGAGTACTTCAGGAACGCCCGGCGGTGCAGCGCGGGCACGTTCTGGGTCACGTCTTCGCGCATGGTTCCTCCAGGAGGTACGACGTCCTACGTCCTGCGGTCAGCGCGACCATAAGAGCGCCCGTGGGGGTGGTCAAGGCATCGCACACGAATGGCGTAGCCGTCAGAGGTCGGACCAATGGCAGTTTGAAGAGGTGCGCGAAAACGCCCGTCAATGGCGCAAGTTGACGGCCTTCCCGATCCGGCCGAGGTCAGACATGGGACGTAGGACCTCTGATGCGGCTACGATGCGGCGCATGTCCGGGGAGCCGAGGAACAGTCGGATACAGCGCGAGGTCGTCCAGCTGATCCTCGACCGCAGACTCCCGCCCGGTGCGCCGCTGCCCACCGAGGCCGAGCTGATGGAAGACCTCGGCATCAGCAGAAACTCCGTCCGCGAGGCCCTCAAGGCGCTCCAGGCCCTCGACATCGTCGAGATCAGACACGGCTACGGCACCTACGTCGGCCGCGCCTCGCTGACCCCGCTCGTCGACGGCCTCACCTTCCGTACGCTCACCCGGCACGAGGACGACGCGGACGCGCTGGCCGAGATACTCCAGGTGCGCGAGGTGCTGGAGGAGGGCCTGATTCATCGGGTCGCCGCCATCGTCACCGAGCCGGAACTGGACAGGCTGGAAGCGGTGGTGGACCGGATGGAGGAAGCGGGCCGCGCCGGTCGCCCCTTCCCCGAACTCGACCGCGAATTCCATGAGTTGCTCTACGCCTCACTCGGCAACGAACTCGTCCCCCAACTCCTCGGCGCCTTCTGGACGGTGTTCCGTCGCGTCGCCGGAGCCCGCGGCCGGCCCGACGACCCGGCCCCCGAACTCACCGTGCGCCGCCACCGCGACATCGTCACCGCGCTGCGCGCCCGCGATGTCGAGGGCGCGCGGCGCGCGATGACGGACCACTTCCGCGGCATCGAGGCACGGGCCGCGCAGGAGTCGCGGGGAGTGGGCTGACCCCGCTCTTCGGCTACGCGAGCCCCTCCCTGTCCCTACGCTGGCGAAGTGACTGAACCCTGGAACCCGACCGCCACCGGCGTCCTACGGCTGCCTTCCGGCCGCCTGGTCCGGGGCCGCGGCCTGCGCCGCCCCCTCCCCGCCGACGGCCCGGTACCGACGTACGGCGTGTATCTCCTCGGCAAGCAGCCGACCCAACTGCCGTGGGAGACACGGTGGTTGCGCTGGCCCGACTTCCGATTGCCCGCCGACCGCGCCGAGGCGCACGCGGTCCTGACAGACGCCTGGCACCGGTCACTCACCGAGCGCGTCGAGTTCGCCTGCGCCGGCGGTCGGGGCCGCACCGGCACGGCACTCGCCTGCCTCGCGGTCCTCGACGGGGTGCCGCCGGGGGAGGCGGTCGACTACGTCCGCGCCCACTACGACCGGCACGCGGTGGAGACGCCGTGGCAGCGGCGATACGTACTGCGGTTCGGGCAGGAGCAGATGTAGGCGCAGGTGTCAGACTCGGCGGGCTCGGAAGCGTAGGCCGCCGCTCTCCAGGTGCAGTTCGACCGTCGCGTCCGTGAAACCGGCCCGCTCCAGCCGGGCCGGGAGCGTCGCCGGATCGAGGGTGTTCATCGTGTCCCGGAAGTGCAACACCCGGAAACGGAAGCCGGGTTGACTGTCGCTGCCCGCGAACGTGCCGCCGGGACGCAGCACGCGGAACGCCTCGGCGAAGATACGGTCCTGGTGGGCGGCCGTGGGCACGTGATGCAGCATCGTGAAGCAGACGACGGAGTCGAACGCCCCGTCCGGCAACGGCAGTTCGGCGCCGTCAGCGTGGAGCACGGTGGCCCGGTCGCCCCACTGGGACTGGAGCAGCCGTGCGGTGCCGGCGTCGATCTCGGCGGCGGTGAGACGGTCGACCTGCTCGACGAGGACGCGGAGGTTGGCGCCGTAGCCGGGGCCGATCTCCAGTACGTCCGCGCCGAGTTCGACGTGCTCAAGGGCCCAGGGCAGGATGCGGTCCTTCGTCGTCTGCGCCCATCCCTCGGAGCTGCACAGCTTGCGGTGGGCTCGGTTCATCGGCATACGTCGACGCTAGGCGGGGCGGGTGGCTGTCCGCCACGGGCTAGGCTGCCGAGTCATGTCGCGAAACGGACAGGAGTGGGGGCGCCGGTTCGACACGGCCATCCTCGTCGGCCACTTCACGATGCCGCGAGGGACGGCCTTCGTCACGCACTGGCATCCCGTCCACCAACTCGCCTGCTCCGAGCGGGGATTGCTGCGAATCCGCAGCGACCTCGGGACCTGGCTGCTGCCGCCGTCGCTGGCCCTGTGGATTCCCGCGTACGTCCCGCACGCCGCGGAGTCCGAGGGTGACGCCGTCATGCGCAGTGCGTACATCGACCCGGTGAGCTGCCCGCACATCGACTGGCGGGACCCCACGGTCGTCGAGGTCACCCCGCTTCTCCGGGCGCTCGTCGAGCACTTGGACCGCACGGACCTGACACCGGACGCCCGCGCGCGAGCCGAACTCGTCCTCCTCGACGAGCTGCGTCCGGTGCCGGTGACCAGCGTGGCCGTGCCCGAACCGCGTGATCCACGGGCGCGGGCGGTGGCCGAGGCGCTGCGGGCCCGCCCGGCGGACGGGCGGGCCCTGGCGGAGTACGGGGCCCAAGTCGGTGCTGGCGCACGGACGTTGGCGCGGCTCTTCGTCGCGGAGACGGGCCTGGGGTTCGGACAGTGGCGGGAACGGCTGCGGATGCAGGCCGCGTTGCCGTACCTCGCCGAGGGGCTGCCGGTGGAGTCCGTGGCGCGACGCGTGGGGTACGCCTCGGCGAGTTCCTTCACGGCGGCGTTCCACCGCGTGGTCGGGGTGACGCCGAGGCAGTACTTCCCGCGTTAGCCGATGGCTTCCGCCACCAACCTGGCGGTGTCCGCGACGAGTTGGTTGTCGTACGGCGCGTCGGGCAGGGTCGGCTTCGTCGTCAGGACCGCGAGGACGACCGGGTCACCGGCCTCCGTCCAGGCGATGCCGACGTCGTTGGCGGTGCCGTAGTCGCCGCTGCCCGTCTTGTCGGCGATCGTCCAGGTCGCGGGGAGCCCGGCGCGGAAACGGGCGGCGCTCGTCGTGTTGTTGAGCAGCCAGGCGGTGAGCCGGTCGCGGTCGGGGCGGCGCAGGGCGTCGCCGAGGACGAGCTTGCCGTACAGGCCGGCGATCGCGCGCGGGCTGGTGGTGTCGGTGATCCGGTCCGGCTCGGCCGAGTTCAGCTCGGTCTCCCAGCGGTCGAGCCGGGTGACCCGGTCGCCGAGGGAACGCGCGAAGCGGGTGACGGCGGTGGGGCCGCCGAGTTCGCGCAGGATCAGGTTGCCGGCGCCGTTGTCGCTGTAGCGGATCGCCACGTCGGCGAGCTGCTCGACCGTCATGCCGTCGGCCAGGTGCGCCCGGGTCTGGTCGGAACCGTCGACCAGATCGGCCTCCGTGTAGTACACGACCTTGTAGAGAACTTCACCGTGCCGGTCCAGGTCCCGCAGGACGGCCGCGGCGGCGAGCGTCTTGAACACCGAGCACATCGGGAAGAGTTCGTCGGCGCGGTGCACGACCGTCTTCTTCGTACCGAGGTGGTGCGCGAACACGCCTACGCGGGCGCTGTGTTGCTCCTCAAGGGCGCGCAGCCGAGCCGTGCTGTCCGTGCTGTCCGACGCCTGCGCGGGGGAGGCGCCAGCGAGGAGGGTCGCGGCGGTGGCGGCACCGGCGGTGAGGAGGGTGCGGCGAGTCGCGATGGCGGTGGCGGTGTGGGTCGTAGGGGTCGTAGGGGACTGTTCGGAGCCTGAGATCACGCTCTCCTTTGTTCGGTCTCCGTCGACGATCGGTCGGTCTCCGTCGACGATCTCTCCAGTGACCGACGCAGGGCGTCATTCCTTGGTTGCGCCGCCTTAGACCATCGGCGGACACCGCTGCGGGCCCGCGCTCGGCACAGTGGGCGCATGGTGAACACACAGGGGATCGCGCAGGGGATCACTCGGGGGCAGTTCCTGACGGGGGCGCTGGCCCTCGGAGCGGCGGGCGCGCTGCTGCCGTCAGGACAGGCGACGGCGCAGGTGCATGCCACGCGTGGCCGGCCCGGTCTACGCCACCACGGCGTTGTCTACACGGTCGGCGAGGGTGAGACCCCCGCCACCGCCTGGAACCCGCGCCGCATGCGCACCGACCTCCGCGCCATCCGCGACGCGTTGCACGCCGACACGGTCGACGTCACCGGCGACGGTGTCGACCGCCTCACCGCGACGGCCGCCGAGGCCGCCGAACTCGGCCTGCACATCTGGCTCCAGCCCACCCTCGCCGACGTCCCGGAGCGGGACATCCTCGAACACCTCGCGGAGACCGGCCGGTTCGCGGAACGCCTCCGCCGTCAGGGCGCGAGCGTCGACTTCAGTGTGGGCTGCGAGTTCTGGCTGTTCGTCCCCGGGATCGTGCCCGGAGCGACGGTCCTGGACCGCGTCCAGAACATCCTGGACGGCACGTTCGACCCGGCGAAGACGCAGCACAGGCTGAACGCCTTCACCAAGAAGGCGGCAGCACTGGGCCGTTCGGTCTTCCACGGCAACCTCAGCTACGCCGCCGCCCAGGACGACGAGGTCGACTGGACCCTCTTCGACGTCGTGGGCATCGACTACTACTCGTACTTCCGCCAACCGGCCGACTACGTAAAGGAGTTGAGGAGCTACCAACGCTGGGGCAAGCCCGTCACCATCACCGAGTTCGGCACCTGCGCGTACAAGGGTGCCGAGAAGACCGCCGGCATGGGCTGGAACGTCGTCGACTACGACAAGGACCCGGAGGAGATCAAGGGCCAGTTGACCCGCAGCGAACACACCCAAGCGGCGTACGTCACAGGCCTGTTGGAGGTCTTCGAGTCGATGAACCTCTACGGCGCGATGGCCTTCGAGTTCGTCACCCCGGACGCACCCCACCGCGCTCACGACCCCCGCCACGACCTCGACATGGCGAGCTACTCCATCACCAGGACCGTCAAGGACCGCCCGTACGACCCGAGTTCGCCCTGGCACTGGGAGCCGAAGGAGGCGTTCCACGCGCTCGCGCGACGGTACGCGCGGGCATGCCGCCGCTGAACGCGCGTCACCCGTAGGCCCCTTCGTCTTCCGCTTCCGCCTCTCACATCCCCAACGTCATGACCAGCCGATCCTCCCCGGGTCCGAAGTAGTCCTTCTCCACGCCTTCCTCGGACGAGAAGCCCAGCGACCGGTACAGCATGATCGCGGCGGCGTTCGTCGGTTCCACCGTCAGCCGGACCTGGTGGACATGCTCCGTACGCAGCCGCCGCAGGGCCTCGACCATCAGGCGGCGGCCGAGGCCGCGGCCCTGTAGGTGGGGGATGACGGCGAGGCTCATGATCCAACTCACGTAGCCGTCCGAGGTGTTGACGAACAGCACGTAGCCGAGCAGACCCTCGCCGTCGTCCAGGACGAGGATGCGGTCACCGTGGATGTCGACCAGCTGTCTGAGCACGACCTGTGTGTACGGCTCCTCGGGGAAGGCCTCCCTGTCGACCCGGAGCAGCTCGGGCAGGTCGGCCACGGTGACGCCCCGCAGGGTCAGCGGGCGTTCGCCGCGGTCGGCGAAGAATGCCTGGTCAGTGCGGCGCCCTACAGAAGGGAAACGTTCCTCCGGAAAGGGCGTCATACTGCCTCCTGGGGGTAGGAAGTCAATTGCGCGTTGACGGCTCGTGCGACTCGTACGGGTGGTACGGGCGAGACGTGTGAGTCCTGCCTTTCTGGTGTGTTCGGCAGGGTTCCACCCATCTTGGGTGGGGCAATCCGGCAGTTCAAGGCCGAATCAGGTCGCATGAATGCATTCGCCACGATGCGCCCCCCGTGCGCCCCAGCCGTAGCTGTGACTTGACGTAGATTGTCCTGCGAAATTGACGATGAGGTGTACGTCGCGCCTGTGATGTTGTTAGTGTGGACTGGTGAAAAACGCGGAAGTCGCCTGGAGCGCGTTCGATTCGATCGCATATGTAGATCACAACTACGGTGACCTACAGGCGGAGGACGCCGAGATCCTGACCAATGTCCGGGATCATTTCGCGGGCCATTTCCGGAACCAGGGCGTCGGCCCGGTATACGGCATCGACGTGGGCGCCGGCGCCAATCTCTATCCCGCGCTGTCCATGCTTCCGTGGTGCGACGGGATCACCCTCTTCGAGCGCTCGCCCTCGAACGTGGCCTACCTGGAGAGCCAGGTCGACTCGTACGCGCGGAACTGGGACCAGTTCTGGGACGCCCTGCGCGAGAACAAGGACTACGACGCCTTCGACGCCGACCCCCGCGAGAGATTCCGCGAGGTCGTCAAGGTCCAGCAGGGCGATATCTTCGATCTTGAGCGGTTCGCCGGCCAGTGGTCGGTGGGGACGATGTTCTTCGTCGCCGAGTCGATGACCTCGTCGTACCAGGAGTTCACCCTGGGTGTGGAGTGTTTCATGCGCGCTCTGGCCCCAGAGGCCCCCTTTGCCGCCGCTTTTATGGAACACTCCAAGGGTTATCACACGGGTGAGCAGTTCTTCCCCGCGTGTGACGTGGGGGAGAGCGAGGTGCGGGAGAGCCTCGCGCCATTCGCCGACGAGTTCAAGGTGCAGCGGCTCAAAAGTGAGGCCGGGCTTCGGGACGGGTATTCCGGAATAATCCTCTCCTATGGCTGGCGCGGAAATTCGGACCCACAGGTTCCGATCGGCTGACAGGGCGGCCGACCGGTGAATCTTCACAACAGAAGAGGGATATTCCTCGGCTGAGGGCAGTGCGGTCTGTGTGAGGGGCATGGAATGGAGATCAAGCCGCGGCAGCACCTGCTGGACATCTGGCAGGCGGTCGCCCGCCACTCCTTCGACGGAGGGGAGTGGGCGTGGGGAAAATGGGGTGGTGAGAGCAGCGTCGCCGATGCCGAGCGCCTGCTCTGCCTGTTGTATCCGGCGACCGAGCTGCCGTCGTTCCGGCTGGACGACCCCGACACCACGCTGACCGACGTCCAGCAGACGCTGAAGCGGGCCGGCGGACGGCTGGAGATTCCGGCCAACCTCGTCACGGCCGCGGTCGAGTTCATGCGCACCCACACCGACGACAAGAGGCCCACGTTCGCGGGCGGTTACTACTTCCAGCCCCGGGACAAGGATCAGGACCTCACCGAGGAGCAGCGCCAACTCGGCGTCACCGACTCGTTCTCCATGTCGATCACCCTCTGTCTCGCCCTGCTCGGCTTCCTCAAGGTCTACGAGTCCAAGACCCGCCGCGGCGACATGCAGGAGACGATCAAAGAACTGAAGGCCGCGACCAGCAACCGGCTCACCGCCGCCATGGTGAGTCTGCTGCGGTCGTTCACGGTCAACGTCTACGACACCGACTCCTCCCAGGGGCAGACGCTCTGCGAACTCCTCGGCCAGGGGCAGCTGTCGCAGCGTCAGGTGCTGGAGCAGTTCCAGCGGCGGTTCCGGCCGCTGCGCGCCGCCATCATCGAGAGCTTCATCCTCGGCCTCGACGTCCAGGAGGCACTCAAGGACGAGAGCCAGCTGTTCGAGTGCGGCTGGGCCTGGAGCCTGGTGCGGGACGCGCCCGAGGTGGAGACCGAGGAGACCATCGGGACCCAGCCCGTCGGCGTCGCCAACCCGGTGCCGTACCTCTATTTCACGGTGGTCGCGCTCGACGGGATCCAGGACCTGTTCTCCGACCGCACCCTGACCCTGGGACTGCTCAACGCCGAACAGCAGAAGCTCGCCGAGGCGTTACGACTGCGCTGGGAGATCACGCAGCAGTACTGGTCGCGCATCGCCCGCTTCGACGGCGACCGCTGGCCCCTGGAGGACATTCCCTGGCGTACGACGGGACAGCGGCTGGAGTCGGAGTACTTCTCGCTCTCGGTCGCCGCGATCCTCGTGCACGACCTGATGCGCCGCCGGGCCACCGACGACGACCTGACCCGCACCGTCCGCGTCATGGAGCGCCTGGCCGAACGCGGCCGCATCACCAGCCGGATGACGCGCGACGACCCGATGATCCAGCTGCACAACCCCGGCGTCACCCTGCCCCTCCAGGGCGGCGGCACCATCGGCCCGCCGATGGACTGGACGATGAGCGACTTCTCGGCCCAACTCCTCAAGCGCACCGTGCAGTTGTGCACGCTCTCCCGCAACCTCTCCGCGCACGACCGGCTGCTCAGGCTGGCCGAGGACATCTTCGGCCATGTGTGGCGGCGCCGGGTGGGCGACGGCGAGGGCGCCGGCCTGTGGGACAACGTGCACGCCATCTACCCGGAGACCGCCCTCACCGAGGGGCCGGTGTCCTGGAGCATCACCGAGCGCGTCACCGAGGTGATGGTCCAGGTCCACAACATGTACGCGCAGCCACCGATCCGCAGCCTCGAACTCACCGAGCTGGCACGGGCGTTGCTCAGCGAGTCCACGCACCTCCTGGGCAACGAACAGATGGCACCCGCGCCCAACTCCGACGGAAAACGCGGCATGCAACTCAGGGGAATCGAGGTCAAGTTGCGCCGCGCCCGCGCCCTCGTCGACGAACAGCCGGGCACCGCCTACTCGTTGACCCTCGACGTACTGGGCCAGCTCGACGCACTCGCCCGGGCCCGTGAAGCCGCCACGGCCCAGGGGGTGTGACCCGTGCTGATCTTCGCGGCCTCCGACAAGGGAGGCACGGGCCGGTCCGTCACCAGTGCCAACCTCGCCTACCAGCGGGCGCTGATGGGCGACGACGTCTGCTATCTGGACTTCGACTTCGGCTCGCCCACCGCCTCGGCCGTCTTCGACGTGCCCGAGGCCCGCGAGGCAGCCGAGGACCGCGGACTGCACTCCTATCTGATAGGCGAGATCAGCGAACCGGTCAGGATCGACGTCTGGGCGGACACCGAACACCGCGTTCTGCGCAACCAGCCGCCCGGAGCAGGCCGGTTGATCCTCATGCCCGGTGATCTCAGCGGCGGCGAGTTCGCCACCTCCGGCGACAACCTGCGCCGCTGCGTGGACCTTCTCCTGCGCCTCAACGGCGAGTTCGACCTGATCGTCGTCGACCTCAGCGCCGGCCGCAGCTACGCCGTCGACATGGTCCTCGCGGCCACCTCGCAGCGGGCGATGAGCGGTGTCCTGGCCCGCTGGCTGGTCTTCCACCGCTGGACCCGCCAGCATGTGGAGGCCGCGGCCAGCCTCGTCTACGGCAAGCGCGGCATCCTCGCCGGCGGCGTCGCCCGCGGCCACGACGAGGACGCGCTGCGCGGCGCCATCCGCTTCGTACGGGCCGCCGTACCCGATCCCGACTCGGCGCTGTGGTCGCAGGCCACGCCCACCCAGTCGGCGTGGATGGAGCAGTGCGACACCGAGTTGAAGCATCTCGCCTCGCACCACGGCATCGGCTACAGCCAGGTGCTCGGCTCGGTGCCGCTGGAGCCGGTGCTCCAGTGGCGGGAGCAACTCATCACCGACGAGGACGTGTTGGACAGCCAGATCGCCACCATGGAGACCTGGCAGGCACTGAGCGACCTCGCCGCGCGGCTGACCGACGACAAGTACTGGGAGGAGGCATGACGGAGGCCGTCTTCCGGGAGACCACCGCGGACCCGCGCACCCAGTCCGTGCCGCTGGCCCATCTCTCGCTGGAGCTGGGCCACCTCTACATGGAGGACTTCGAGGCCGGCCCCGAGCGGCTGCGCGAACACTTCGCCGAGGTCCGGATCTGGGTGGACGCGGCCCGCGCCTCCGCCGCCCGCCGCTCCGGCGGCAAA
Source organism: Streptomyces colwelliae (assembly GCF_048158785.1). NCBI lineage: Bacteria > Bacillati > Actinomycetota > Actinomycetes > Kitasatosporales > Streptomycetaceae > Streptomyces > Streptomyces colwelliae. The sequence goes on from NZ_JBLTJC010000107.1 coordinate 14,376, forward strand.
CGCCCCCGCATCAGCACCTGTTTCCTGATCGACGACTACTTCACCCGCTTCTCCACCCCGGCCGAACTCGTCCCGCTGGTCCTCGAAGAGGCCGAGAAGGCCGGCCTTGTCATCGACTACCTCGCCCGCGAGTCGGGCTGCGCGGTCGCCGACCGGATCGAGCTCGCCGAGTCCGTCATGCACCGCCTCGTCGAGTCACCGCCGCCGGGCAGCCACGGCTCCCGCCCACCGGTCAGCCAGACGGGCTGGCTCGCCAACGGCCAGCGCACCACGCCAACGCGCAGTGCCCTGGCGGAAATCGTCACCTGGCAGCCGCCCCACGAGACCGCGGCCCGCAACCACTCGGTCTTCATGGACGTCGAGTTGTGGTCCGAGACGGACAAGGGCCGTCTGTGGTCCTGCCCGTTCCTGGCCGCCGTATGGCAGTTGGCCCGCCTGGGTCTGCTACGGCACCTGGGCGAGCCGGTGCTCGTCCCGCAGCCCTGGACCGGCGGGGACTTCCCGCACGACTGGGACCGGCTGCCGCCGCTGCTCAAACTCAGCGACACCCGCGTCCCGTTCAGCGCGTACCGCACCTGCACGCTGATGGCGAACCGGTTCGTGGCCGTGGAGGATGCCGTACGGCTCATCCTCGACCAGATAGACGTGGACTCCGGCGCGCTCGAACAGGTCGCCAAACGGTCCGCGGGCGAAGGCGTCGCGGTACCGGAGGCGGTGGCCCAGCGCGCCACCTATGTGTTCTACGAGGAGCCCGCCAACTCGGTGTCACCCGACGGGACTTGACATGACGACCCCCGGACAGCAGACGCGCCCGGTCCTCGCCTGCGGCGAGGTGCGCACCGGTCTGCTGCCGTCCTTCCAGGCGCTGGACGGCCGCGCCGCCGCCCAACTCCTGCGGCTGCGCGCCGACGAACACGTCCGGGTCTCCGAGCGGCCCAATCTCTACGCCCTCTCGCCCGAGGTCCTCACCGGCGTGGACTGCCGGCTGCCCACCTCGAACGGCGCCAAGGTCCGGGCCGTCGGTACGGTGGCCGCCCGCGCGGCGCTCACCGAAGGCCGCGTCGTGCAGTCCACCGCCTACTTCAGCGCCCCGGCCGCCGGACCCGACGTACGCCAGTCCTGGGGGCACTACCTCGTCCGCCCCGGGGTCGTCGAGCCGTTCGGGAAACTGCCCGAACAGGCCACCGCGGAGGGCGTGTTGCGCGGTGGCGGGCGCGGCGAACTGGACCTGGGGATGATCGCCGAGGGGCTGCTCGCGCAGCTGGTGCGGCATCCCCTCCTCGACCACAAGGCGCCTTTCAAGTCCCGCCGCACGTACCTGCGTTGGGCGGCGCGGAGGGCGCCCGAGGGTGAGGGGGCGACGCTTGACCGCTTCACGCTGGCCGAAGACGGCCTGCGGACAGTGGAGTTGAGGGTGCCGGACGGCACCGAGGCGGCCGCGATCGCGGGGCTCTGCGAAGACCTCGCGTTGCACGACTGGCTTTTGACGACGGTGGTGCACATGCTGGAGAACAGCCGGCTCGGTGCGGCGGACGGGCCCGCGGCGGTCCTGGCGCTGAGACCGGCCGTCGATCACCTGCTGCATCTGTGGATGCCGCGCGCGCACGTGGACCGCACGCTGGGTCACCTGTGGGACGTACTGGAGCGGGAACCGGGCTTCAGCCGCCAATGGGAGAACCTTCGCCAGCGTATCCGGGACCAACTGGCCATACAGGCAATCCCGTTGCTGCACCAGGCGCTGAGCACGCGCTGACGGGGCGGCACGAACCGCATATCCGACGGGGGAGAGGTTCACATGAACGGAGTGACGACACCAGGGGCAGGGCCGGTACCACAGCAGGATCAGGCCCAGCGTGGATCGAGGCTGTTCATCAGGACAGGGTTCGCGATCTTAGCGGGAGTTGCCGCCTTCTTCGTGACCAACGTCCTGAACGAGGACGACGGTGAGCTGTGGCAGTGGACGATGTCCATCGTCCTCGGCTGCGCGACGCTGATCGTGCAGCTGCTCGTGGACTTCGGCGAGCGGCTGGAGGCCGTCCAGGAGAGCCAGAAGCGGCGCATCCGGGACATGAAGGACAGCCTGTCCAGCCACCACACCGAGATGCGCGCGGCGGTCGACGAGAGCTTCGCGAAGATCAACGCGGCGACCGAGCTGTACAGCAAGGTCGACGGTTCGGTGCTGCGCTCCGACGAGGTGACCCGGCTGGTGCTGGGCTACACGAAAGTCGGAGAGCAGGGCGCGGACCTCGTGAAGGCCTTCGCCGAGGAGGAGTTGGGCCGCCTCGCGCTGCTCATGGAGAACCTCGGCAACGGCACGGCGGACTGCCCCGGCGAGAACCACGAGTGGCTGATCGACCTCACCAAGTGCGTCAAGCGGACGCTCTACGCCACCAGCACGTCCGTCGACCGCGACTTCTGGTCGAGCGAGCCCGCGCGACGTTATCTGGCCGCCCAGGAAACGGCCATCAAGTCACGCCGGGTACAGATCCGGCGCGTGTTCCTGGTCGACGAGGAGTCGGAAGTCACCGGCAGCCTCCGCCAACTCTGCGAAAGACACCACAAGTTCGGGATCGACGCGCGTATCGCGGTCCGGTCCCTGCTCGAACCGACCGCCCAGATGAACTCGTTGAACGACTTCATCGTCTTCGACGGCGAACTCTGCTATGAGACCGAGCCCGACATCCGCGTCATGCCGGCCAAGACGACCCTGAAGATGACCCGCGAACACGTGGAGGAACGGATCAACCGCTTCAACGTGCTGTGGGAGGCGACGGAACCGGAATCGCAACGGGATCCGGAACCGGAGCCGGACGGAGGAAGGGCGGTCACACATCCCGCCGGTCAACGGCAACAACCGTGACCACCGCAGCGACCGCGGCCCACACCGCGAACACGGTCCACGCGCCGGCGACGGTCGTCGGATACCGCTCGGCCAACGTGTAGGGCATGCGGCCGTAGTTGACCTGGACGAGTCGGCCCCAGGCGTTGAAGGGCAGGGCATTGCGGACGCAGGCCGTCCAGCGGTAGCGCTCGGTGACGAAGGTGGGCAGGAGGAGCAGGAGTCCGGTCGCGAGGACCATCGTCGTGGCGCTGTGCCGGATCAGCGCGCCCATGGCCATGCCGACCAGCGCGGACACCGGGGCGAGCAGTGCCGACGCGACGACCACCCGCAGGGCGCCGGGGTAGCTGATCGACAGGCCCAGGCCGCGCCCGGACAGGATCGCCTGGGCCGCAGCGAAGGAGGCGGACGCGACGACCGCGCCGTACGCCGTCATGACCGCGGTCACCACGGCCGCCTTCGCCGACATCAGCGCCCGGCGGTCCGGCACGGCCGCGAAGGTCGTGCGGATCAGCCCCGTCGAGTACTCGCCGACGACCGTGACCGCGCCGACGCTCGCCGCCGTCAGGATCAGGATCAACGCGGCACCGTCGGTGAAGGCGTCGAACAGCGCGTTGTTGGCGAAGTGGGCGCGCATCACCGTGTTGTAGTGCGGATAGTCGACGTAGTCGGCGCGTGCCGCGTTGGCGTTGAAGGCGATCACGACGAGGGTGCTGACGCCGAGCGCCCAGTAAGTGGAGCGCAGGGAACGGAGTTTGAGCCACTCGGCGGCCAGCAGATCGCCGAAGCGCGGGACGGGCACGGTCACGGGAACGGTCGTCATCGGGAGTCTCCGGCCAGGTATTCGACGCTGTCGGCGGTCAGTTCCATGAAGGCCGCCTCCAGAGAGGCGTGCTCGGTGGTCAACTCCCGCAACAGGAAGCCGTGTTCGTGCGCCAGTTCACCGATACGACTGGCGCTGGCCCCGGTGACCTTCAGCGTCTCCTCGTCGCACGGAGCCACCACCGCACCCTCCGATGCCAGTACGGCGGCCAGCGCGCCCGCGTCCGGAGTCCGCACGGTCACCGTCGGCGCCGTACCGCGTGCGGCGAATTGTTCGAGGCTCTCGGCGGCGATCAGTTCGCCCCGGCCGATGACGATGAGCCGATCGGCCGTGTTCTCCATCTCGGACATCAGATGGCTGGAGACGAAGACCGTACGACCCTCCGCCGCCAGTTTCCGGAACAGGCCCCGCACCCACAACACCCCTTCCGGATCAAGCCCGTTGAGAGGTTCGTCGAAGAGGAGGACGGGCGGGTCGCCGAGCAGGGCGGTCGCGATGCCGAGCCGCTGTTTCATACCGAGCGAGTAGCCGCCGACCCGGCGCCGGGCCGCCGCCCCGGTGAGCCCGACCTCGGTGAGCACCTCCTCCACCCGCCCCGCGGCGATCCGGTTGCTCAGGGCGAGTGCTCGCAGATGTGCCCGCGCGGACCGCCCACCGTGCACATCGCCCGCGTCGAGCAGCGCACCGACGTGGCGCAGCCCGCGCGGATGCCGGCGGAAGTCGTGACCGCTGATGGTGGCGGTGCCGGTGGTCGGCTCGACAAGTCCCAGCAGCATCCGCAGAGTTGTCGTCTTGCCGGCGCCGTTCGGGCCCAGGAAGCCGGTGACGTGCCCGGGCTGGACGGTGAAGGACAGTTCGCGTACGGCGGTGGTGGGGCCGTACCGCTTCGTGAGTTCGTTGACTTCGATCACGGGACCACGGTTTCGCGGGCGGCGGGTCCCCGGCATCGCCCCGGCGCTGACATTCCCACGGCGTCGATGTCGACCCCGGTCGTACGTCTCCGGGTCGATGACCGCACCCGCCCCGCGCCCCTACGATCACGGCATGCCCGCCACACCGACCCGGCCCCTATTCAAGCGCGTGCCGCCGGTTGCCTGGACGGCCGTGCCCTGGCTCTACGGCACCCTGTTCGCGATCCGGGCCTTCTTCCACCTCCCCCTCATGCCGACCGACCCCTTCCCGCCCACGCCCGACGGCTGGGTGCTCATCGCGTCGGGCAGCGTCCTCGCCCCGGCCGGGTGCGTGCTGCTGCGTCGCCGCCCGCTCTCGGGGCTCGGGCTGCTGCTGGCGGGGACGTACGCCGTGACGCTGGGTCTGAACGGGCTGACCGTGGGCCTGATCCACTACGCGGCGATCGACATCGCCGTGGGCTGGATCGCCGCGAGCGCCGGCCGCCGCCGCAGCCTCACCGCCCTCGCCCTCGCGATCGCGGTCCTGCCCGCCTACGAACTCTCCCGGACCGGACTCGGCCGCCCCCTCCTCTTCACCTACAGCACGGACCGGGGCGACTGGCAGAGCTGGTCGGTGCTCGCCCTCACGGCCGTCGTCGCCTGGCTGATCGGCAACTCGGTGCGGCAGAACCGCGCTTACGCCGAGCGGCTCACCACGCAGGCCGCGGCCCAGGCCGTCACCGCCGAACGTCTGCGTATCGCACGGGAGATGCACGACACCGTCGCCCACAGCATCGGCATCATCGCCCTCCAGGCGGGCGCGGCGGCCCGGGTCACCACGACCCAGCCGGAGGCCGCGCGGGAGGCGATGCGGGCGGTGGAGAACGAGGGGCGCGAGACCCTCGCCGGGCTGCGCCGCATGCTGGTCGCGCTGCGGGCGGCCGACAGCGGGGTTCCTGTCGTGGCCACCGGGCTCGGTGACGTCGACCGGCTCGCCGCCACGACCACGGCGGCCGGGGTACGGGTCGACGTGCGTCGGCGCGGTGAGCCGCGTCAACTGCCGCCCGACATCGACCTGTCGGCGTTCCGCATCATCCAGGAGTCCGTCACCAACGTCGTACGGCACGCGGGTACGCGCGCGTGCCGGGTCACCCTCGACTACCGCGACGACGAACTCGCCCTGGAGGTCACGGACGACGGGCGCGGCCACGGGACCGCCACCGACACCGGCTTCGGGCTGGCCGGTATGCGGGAGCGAGTCGCCTTGCTGCACGGGGAGTTCACGGCGGCACCGCGTCCCGAGGGCGGCTTCCGGGTCGCCGCGCGGTTGCCGGTACCGGCGGCGGTGGCTCGATGAGCGGCCCCGTCCGCGTGCTCCTCGCCGACGACCAGCAACTCATCCGTACCGCGCTGCGGATGGTGATGGCCGACATCGACGACATGGAGGTCGTCGGGGAGGCGAGCACTGGGGCGGAGGCGGTGCGGCTGACGGCCGAACTCGCCCCGGACGTAGTGGTGATGGACATCCGCATGCCGGGGATGGACGGCATCGAGGCCACACGCGGGATCACGGAGAGTTCGGCGTCGGCCCGCGTCGTCGTCCTCACCACCTTCGACGACGACGATTACGTCTACGGCGCGCTGCGCGCGGGCGCGTCCGGGTTCCTGGTCAAGGACATGGCCCTGGACGACATCATCGGCGCGGTACGGGTGGTGGCCGCCGGGGACGCCCTGATCGCCCCGAGCGTGACCCGGCGCCTGATCCACGACTTCGCGTCGTCCCGCCCCGAACCCGCCCGGGTACGCCGTGAGTTGACGGGCATCACGGAGCGGGAGCGCGAAGTGCTGACGCTGGTCGGCTCGGGGCTGTCCAACACGGAGATCGCGGCCGAACTGCACATCAGCGTGGCCACGGCGAAGACCTACCTGACCCGCCTCTTCACCAAGCTGGACGCGAGGGACCGCGTCCAGTTGGTGATCCTGGCCTACGAGGCGGGGCTGGTCTCGGTGGGCTAGAGAGTCACGCCCCCGGCGGTGGCGGTACGACCTGGCCGTAGTCGCTGCTGGAGTAGTCCCCGTCCGCGACGAAGCCCGGGTCGGTGCCCTGTTCGATGTACGGGGGCGGGTCCGTGTTGACGGACATGTCGCCGTTGGAGTTGATGCTGACGGTGACCTTCACCTCGCCGGCGGGCGGGCTGCCGGCGTAGCCGAGTTTCTCGGGGAGGTAGCCCTGGTACTGCTGTGGGGCGGAGTTGGTGATCTGGAAGGTGCCGTCGATCGTCTTGGCCTGGTTGATGCTGCCCCAGCCGGTCTCGGTGCTGGTGATCGAGGCCGTGGTGCCGCTGGTCAGGTTGCCCTGGCCGTCCCAGCAACGGGTGATGGTGATGGTCGAGTTGGCCATCGTGGTGTCGAAGAAGAGCGAGTCGTCGTGCCAGTGCCAGTGGAACTGGTAGCCGCCGTCGCAGGTGGTGGCCTGTGCCGTGCCCGGCGTCAGGAGCAGCGCGAGGGGGGCCAGGGCGAGGACGGAGAGTTGGACGGTGCGTTTGCGGAGTGCGGTCAGCATGGCCTCAGGTTCGCAACTGCCGTACGGGGGACGGAAAACCCTTCGACCGTGCTCGAATCGTCCAGTACGGTCGCGAGGTTGTTTTCACTGCTGGGAGTCCCTGAGAGCAGGTTTTTTCATGGCGTGTCGTATCGGTGAACTCGTGCTCGGTTGCCGTGACCCCGAGGTGCTGGCGCGGTTCTGGTGCGAGGTTCTGGGCTTCGTCGTGCTCGACAGCGAAGAAGGGCAGTGGGCGGAGATCGGCACGAGTGAGGGGTTCGGGGGGCCGCATCCGACCATCTTCTTCAGCCGGCGGGACGAGCCCGAGCCGGGGAAGTCCCGGCTGCACATCGACGTCAACCCCACCGACCGGGACCAGGAAGCCGAGCTCGAACGGCTGCTGGCACTCGGTGCGCGGCGGGCCGACATCGGTCAGACGGGGGACGAGCAGTGGCATGTGCTGGCCGACCCCGAAGGCAATGAGTTCTGTCTGCTCAAGGCTCGTATCGACCCGCTAACCGTCCAGTAGTGCCAGGCCCAATGGCGTGAGCGTGTGCAGGACCGCCTGGCCCGCGCGGGAGGTGCTCAGGAGGCCCGCCTCGCGCAGTACTCCCGCGTGGTGGCTGGCCGTGGCCGGTGCGATGCCCACGCCCCGGGCGAGTTCCGTGGTCGTCATGCCGTGGTGCTCCGCCAGCGACTCCAGGACCTCCGTGCGGGTCTGGCCGAGCAGTGCGCCCAGGGAGGGGCGGGGGCGCGTCGTCCGGCCCACGGCGGTGTCGTGGGCCATCGGGTAGACCACGACCACCGGGAGGGTCGGGTCCCGGAGGAGCGTCGGGCGCCGCCAGCAGAAGTACGACGGCAGGACCAGCAGCCCCCGGCCGTCGAGTCGGACGTCCCGGTCCGCTCCGCCCAGGCCCCCGACTTCGAGTACCGGCGGTTTCCAGGAGAGGCCGGGGTGGAGCCTGCCGAGCAGGTCGTCCAGGTGACCCTTCGTCAGGAAGCGGTCGTGGAGCGAGCGTTCGGCGTCCAGGCGGGTGCGGATGCCGTTCCACCAGGGGGCGAGGGCGATCCGGACGTAGGTGCGTAGCGCTTGGGCGAGATGCGCTACGGCCTCCCCGTCGCCCTCGGCCAGTGACGGGGCCCAGGACGGTAACTTCCGCCCCGTGCGCGAGAGTTCGAGCAGATCGTGCCGGAGCCGTCCGCGCGGGGTGGAGAGCAGTGCGCCTATCCCCGCCTCCAGGCCGCCGGCCGCGCCCGCCGGGGTGAGGAAGTCCGGGGAGTAGCCGTGGGGCGGTGCGAGCCGGAGCAACTCGCGCACCGGGCCGGGCAGTTCGGGTCGTACCGCCCGCCGCCAGGGGCCGAAGACCGCCGACGCGGTGTTGGTCTGGAGTACGTGCATGCTCAGCAGCGCTTCCCATAAGGGGTCCGGTGTCTGCGCCAGCCTGATGTGTGCGAGGTCGTCGTCCGTGAAGTGGATGCGGACCGGCATGAGTGGCCTCCCCCGTTCGAGCCTCGTTCCATACTCGGAAGAGGGGAGGGAACGCGCCTGACCGCAACGCCGACCTTCACGGAATCGGCGCCGAAAGCACCCTTTCTGTATAGACGATGCCGTCGGTTCTCAGGATCTCGCCAAACCGGATGACCAGGTCCTTCTGCGGTTTCCGAATTCCCTGTTCGAATTGGCGGCCATAGTCAACCCCCTTGGTCCGCACCGCAGTTGCCGTCGACATACTCCTGCCGAGTGTAGGGGGAGGAGGGGCGCTCCGGAGACGGGAAGCGTGAAAGTCGAAAAGGGAGGGGAGTCAGGTGTGGGCACACTGCTTGGAGGTGAGGGAAACCTTGATGGAATTCCGGATTCGGGTGCGAGGAGAGCGATGAAGCCGCCTGTCGGATCGGTCGCCGTGGACACCCGTAACGGGAGAGTGGGCATCGTCATGGGGCATGAGGGGCCTTATGTTCAGCTGCGCCCGTACGGCGGCGGGCGGGAGTGGGACGTCGAGCCGGCGGCCGTGCGGGACGCGACCCCGGCCGAGCGGCTGAGCGCGGCGACCGCGTACGCGAACGCCCGCAGCCGCGGCGAGGTGCCTTGAAGCGTCGTGGCGCCACAGGGCCGTAGGGGACAATGGGCGGCATGAGTCTGTTCCGCGACGACGGCATCGTGCTGCGCACCCAGAAGCTGGGTGAGGCGGACCGGATCATCACGCTGCTCACGCGGGGTCACGGGCGGGTACGCGCGGTGGCGCGCGGGGTGCGGCGGACCAAGTCGAAGTTCGGCGCCCGGCTCGAACCCTTCTCCCATGTGGACGTGCAGTTCTTCGCGCGGGGGAGCGAACTGATCGGCCGCGGGCTGCCGTTGTGCACCCAGAGTGAGACCATCGCTCCGTACGGTGGCGGGATCGTCGCCGACTACGCGCGGTACACCGCCGGTACGGCCATGCTGGAGACGGCCGAGCGGTTCACCGATCACGAGGGCGAGCCCGCCGTACAGCAGTATCTGCTGCTCGTGGGCGGGCTGCGGACGCTGGCCGGCGGTGAGCACGCTCCGCATCTCATCCTTGACGCGTTCCTGCTGCGTTCCCTCGCCGTCAACGGCTATGCGCCAAGCTTCGGTGACTGCGCGAAGTGCGGGATGCCGGGACCGAACCGGTTCTTCTCCGTGGCGTCGGGCGGGGTCGTCTGCGCCGACTGCCGGGTGGCCGGGAGCGTCGTACCCTCACCGCAGGCCCTGGAACTGCTCGGTGCGCTGCTTACGGGAGACTGGGAGACGGCGGACGCGTGCGAGGCGCGGCATGTGCGGGAGGGCAGCGGGCTGGTGTCCGCCTATCTGCACTGGCATCTGGAACGCGGACTTCGTTCACTGCGGTACGTGGAGAAGTCGTAGCAGGTCGTAAGAGACAGCAAGAGGCAAGAGGAGACGAGAAGCACATGGCCGTACGCGGGATCCTGGGGCGCCAGCGGCGCGAGTACAAGGCGCCGGAGCCGCATCCGTCGGGGGCCACCGCACCGAAGCTGCCGGGCGAGTTGATCCCGAAGCACGTGGCGATCGTCATGGACGGGAACGGGCGGTGGGCGAAGGAGCGGGGGCTGCCGCGCACCGAGGGCCACAAGGTCGGCGCCGAGCGGGTGTTGGACGTGCTTCAGGGTGGCGTCGAGATGGGCGTCGGCGCGATCTCGCTGTACGCCTTCTCCACCGAGAACTGGAAGCGGTCGCCCGACGAGGTCCGCTTCCTCATGAACTTCAACCGCGACTTCATCCGCAAGACCCGCGACACCCTCGACGAACTCGGCATCCGGGTGCGGTGGGTGGGCCGTATGCCCAAGCTGTGGCGGTCGGTCGCCAAGGAGCTCCAGATCGCGCAGGAGCAGACCAAGAACAACGACGCGCTCACGCTGTACTTCTGCATGAACTACGGCGGCCAGGCCGAAATCGGCGACGCGGCACGGGCGTTGGCGGAGGACGTGAAGGCCGGCAAGCTCGACCCGGCCAAGGTCAACGAGAAGACCCTCGCGAAGTACCTCTACTACCCGGACATGCCGGACGTGGACCTGTTCCTGCGCCCCAGCGGCGAGCAGCGCACCTCCAACTTCCTTCTCTGGCAGAGCGCTTACGCCGAGATGGTCTTCCAGGACGTGCTCTGGCCGGACTTCGACCGGCGTGACCTGTGGCGTGCCTGCGTCGAATTCGCCCAGCGGGACCGGCGGTTCGGCGGCGCGGTGCCGAACGAGAAGCTGCTCGCGATGGAACAGGCGATGCGGGGAAACGAGTAACACCCCTGTCGGACTCTGGCGTTACTATCACGGCTCGTCACCGCAGGAACGGGGAGGGGCCGTGATGGAGCAGGGACAGAGCGTCGAGCCACGCGTGAGCGACGTGGTGCTGGAGTACGAACTCCGGCTGGAGAACATGACCGAGGCCGTCCGGCTGCTGTTCCGCAAGCGCGGCCGGGCCGGCTTCATCCACCACCCCGTCTTCCTCGCGGTCGTCATGGTGCTGGGCGTGCTCGTACTGACCGCGGGCCTGGCGGGCGGCGACGGCATCGGCTTCGCCTTCGGTGTTGCCCTCGTCGCCTGGCCGCTGCTGATGCTCCGGGTCCCCGGCATGACCGCCGGCCAACTGCTCCGGGCCAACCAGCACCACGGAGTGCTGCGGGTGACCGTCGCCGAGGAGGGCGTCCGGACGGTCAGCGCACACATGGACTCACGCATGTCCTGGGCCAACTACGGCAGTTACGCCGAGACCGACCACTGCTTCGTGCTCCGCAGCCCAGACAAGATCGGCGCCTGCGCGATGGTCCTCGTCAAGCAGGGCGCACACATCCCGCAGGACGTGGACCGCCTACGAGCCTTGCTGAACACCAAACTGCCCCGCATCTGAACAAGCGCTCCCGGCCAACCCCCTAGGGGCGCGGGGAACTGCGCGCTCAGCCCCCACCGGCCCGCAGATATCCACCGGCCCGCACATATCCCGCTCAACCTGCGGAGCACTCCGCACAGGTGCCGAAGATCTCCACCGTGTGCGCAACATTGACGTACCCGTGCTCCGCCGCGATCGCCTCCGCCCACTTCTCCACGGCGGGCCCTTCCACCTCGACCGCCTTGCCGCACACTCGGCACACCAGGTGGTGGTGATGGTCCCCCGTGGAGCAGCGGCGGTAGACGGACTCGCCCTCGTCCGTGCGCAGGACGTCGACCTCGCCGGCGTCGGCGAGGTTCTGGAGGGTGCGGTAGACCGTGGTCAGTCCTACCGAGTCACCCTTGTGCTTGAGCATGTCGTGGAGTTCCTGGGCACTGCGGAACTCGTCGACCTCGTTGAGTGCCGCCGACACGGCGGCACGCTGGCGGGTGGATCGTCCCTTAACGGGCGGGCCGGCCGTCGTCACCGTTGCCTCCTCACGTCTGCACTTTGCCGAGCCATTGTGCCAGCCCGGGCTGTGCGTGGTCAGACGCCGACCTCGTCGGCGGCCCCCCGTGTGGCTGGAATCGCGCACTCCACCGGGTCCCCGGCGGGCTGCGCGGCGGCCGCGGCCCGGGCCCGGCGCCTCGCAAGTGGTGTCGCGAGCGCCGTCAGCGCGATGAACGCGGCGATCGTCAGGAGCACGATCGTCGCGCCGGGCGGGACGTCCTGGTAGTACGAGGTGACGGTGCCGCTGACCGTCACGGTCACGCCGATCACGCCCGCGATCGCGAGGGTCGCCCCGAAACTGCGGGTGAGCTGCTGCGCGGCGGCGACCGGCACCACCATCAGGGCGGAGACCAGGATCAGGCCCACGACCCGCATCGCCACGGTGACCGTGACGGCCGCGGTGACCGCCGTCAGCAGGTTCAGGGCGCGTACGGGGAGGCCGGTGACCCGGGCGAACTCCTCGTCGTGGTTCACCGCGAACAGCTGCCGCCGTAGACCCAGCGTGACCACGATCACGAAGGCCGCCAGGATGCCGATCGCCGTCACGTCGGACTGCGAGACCGTCGAGAGCGAGCCGAAGAGATACGAGCTCAGGTTGGCGTTCGAGCCGCCCGGCGCGAGGTTGACGAACATCACGCCGCCCGCCATACCGCCGTAGAAGAGCATCGCGAGGGCGATGTCGCCGCGGGTCTTGCCGTACCAGCGGATCAGTTCCATGAGGACCGAGCCGAGGACGGAGACGGCGGTGGCCATCCAGACCGGGGAGGCGTTCAGCAGGAAGCCGAGGCCCACGCCGGTCATCGCGACATGGCCGATGCCGTCGCCCATGAGGGGCTGGCGGCGCTGGACGAGGTAGATGCCGATCGCGGGGGCGGTGATGCCGACGAGGACGGCGGCGATGAGCGCCCGCTGCATGAAGGCGTAGTCGAGGATGTCCATCAGCTCAGCAGTCCCGTGCGGATCGGTTCGGCGTCCGCCGAGTGCGGGTGTACGTGGTCGTGGCCGGGCAGCGCGTGCTGGCCGAGCGCGCGCGGCGGCGGGCCGTCGTGCTGGACGCAGCCGTCGCGCAGGACGACCGCGCGGTCGATCAGCGGCTCCAGCGGGCCGAGTTCGTGCAGGACGAGCAACACCGTTGTGCCTTCGGCGACTTGGCGGGTCAGGGTGTCCGCGAGGACCTTCTGGCTGGCCAGGTCCACGCCCGCCATCGGCTCGTCCATGATGAGCAGTTCGGGTTCGGCGGCGAGCGCGCGGGCGATCAGTACACGCTGGTGCTGGCCGCCGGACAGGGCGTCGACCGAGTCCTTGGCGCGGTCCGCCATCCCGACCAGCTCCAGGGCGTGCCGTACGGCCTCGTGGTCCGCCTTGCGCAGCAGGCCGAAGCGGGCGCGGGAGAGGCGGCCGGACGCGACGATCTCGGTGACCGTGGCGGGCACCCCGCCCCCGGCCGTCGTGCGCTGCGGTACGTAACCCACGCGCCGCCAGTCCTTGAAGGCGCGGCGCGGGGTGCCGAACAGCTCGATCTCGCCCCCGCTGAGCGGGACTTGGCCGATGATCGCGCGGATCGCGGTCGACTTGCCGGAGCCGTTGGCGCCGAGCAGCGCGACGACCTCACCGCGCCGCACGGTGAGGTCGATGCCGCGCAGGACGGGGCGCGAGCCCAGCTCTGCGCGGACTTCGCGCAGCGATATGACGGGCTCGTCCACTGTGTCCTCCGGACTGCTGTAGATCACTTGTAAATCACTCGTAGATCACTTGGTTCCCAGGGCCGTCCGCAGCGCCTTGAGGTTGGCCTGCTGGACCGAGAAGTAGTCCTTGCCGCGGGACTTCTTGGTGATGCCCTCGATCGGGTCGAGGACGTCCGTCTTCAGGTTCGCGTCCGCGGCGATGGTCTTGGCGGTCTTGTCGCTGACGAGCGTCTCGTAGAACACCGTGGTGACGCCGTCGGCCTTCGCCATCTTCTCAAGGTCCTTCACGCGCTCGGCACTCGGCTCCGACTCGGGGTCGAGGCCGTTGATGGCCTCCTCGGTGAGGCCATAGCGCTCGGCGAGGTAGCCGAAGGCGGCGTGCGTGGTGATGAACACCTTGGTCCTGGTGTTCGCGAGGCCCGTCCTGAACTCGGTGTTGAGCGCGTCCAGCTTCTTGACCAGGGACGCGGTGTTGGTCTTGTAGTCGGCCGCGTTCTTCGGGTCGGCCTTCTCGAAGGCCTTGCCGACGCCCTCGGCGACCTGGGCGTAGCGCACCGGGTCGAGCCAGATGTGGGGGTCGAGGCCGGCCAGCTCCTCGTTCTTCGAGGTGTCGTGCGAGGCCGCGTGGCCGCCGACCTCGTTGCCGTGCTTCTCCTCCGTGGTCAGGGAGGCGGCGTCGATCTTCGTCTTGACGTCGGACTGGCTCACCGCGTCGTCGACGGCCGGCTGGAGGTTCTTCAGGTAGAGCACCGCGTCGGACTCCCCGAGCGCGGCGGTCTGCTGCGCGCTGATCTCCAGGTCGTGCGGCTCCTGGCCGGGCTTGGTCAGGCTGGTGACGTGGACGTGGCTGCCGCCGATCTGCTCGGCGAGGTACTGGAGTGGGTAGAACGCCGCGACGACGTCGAACTTGTCCGTGTTGGCCGCGGCGGCTGTCTCGCTGGAGCAGGCGGAGAGGGTCCCGAGACCGAGGGCGGTGGCCGCTGCGATGGCTATCCCGGATATGTGGCGTCGTCGTACGTTCATGACAGTCATTTTCAACTGACATGGAAACCGTTGTCAACAAGCTTCGGGTACGGAACCGATTTGATACGGGGGCGGGAGGCGCCGGTAACCTAAGTCATTCGCTGCCGTCCATTCGTCATGAAGAGAGCACCGTGGCCGCCGACAAGATCGACACCATCGTCAGCCTGAGCAAGCGCCGTGGCTTCGTATTCCCCAGTAGTGAGATCTACGGCGGCCAGCGCGCCGCCTGGGATTACGGGCCGCTGGGTGTCGAGCTCAAGGAGAACCTGAAGCGCCAGTGGTGGCGCTACATGGTGACGTCGCGCGAGGACGTGGTCGGTATCGACTCGTCCGTGATCCTGGCCCCCGAGGTGTGGGTCGCCTCCGGCCATGTCGCCACTTTCTCGGACCCGCTGACCGAGTGCACCGCGTGCCACAAGCGGTTCCGCGCGGACCACTTGGAGGAGGCGTACGAGGCCAAGCACGGCCGCGCCCCCGAGAAGGGCCTCGCCGACATCAACTGCCCCAACTGCGGCAACAAGGGCCAGTTCACCGAGCCCAAGGAGTTCTCCGGCCTGCTCTCCACCCACCTGGGCCCGACGCAGGACACTGGCTCCGTCGCCTACCTGCGCCCCGAGACCGCCCAGGGCATCTTCACCAACTTCGCCCAGGTGCAGACCACTTCGCGCCGCAAGCCGCCGTTCGGCATCGCGCAGATGGGCAAGTCCTTCCGCAACGAGATCACGCCCGGCAACTTCATCTTCCGGACCCGCGAGTTCGAGCAGATGGAGATGGAGTTCTTCGTCAAGCCGGGCGAGGACGAGAAGTGGCAGGAGTACTGGATGGAGCAGCGCTGGAACTGGTACACCGGCCTGGGCCTGCGCGAGGAGAACATGCGGTGGTACGACCACCCCAAGGAGAAGCTCTCCCACTACTCCAAGCGCACCGCTGACATCGAGTACCGCTTCCAGTTCGGCGGCAACGAGTGGGGCGAGCTGGAAGGCGTCGCCAACCGCACGGACTTCGACCTGAACGCCCACTCCAAGGCCTCCGGCCAGGACCTCTCCTTCTTCGACCAGGAGGCCCAGGAGCGCTGGACGCCGTACGTCATCGAGCCGGCCGCCGGTGTCGGCCGCGCGATGCTGGCGTTCCTCCTCGACGCCTACGTCGAGGACGAAGCGCCCAACGCCAAGGGCAAGTTGGAGAAGCGCACGGTGCTGCGCCTGGACCACCGGCTCGCCCCGGTGAAGGTCGCGGTGCTCCCGCTGTCCCGCAATCCCGAGCTGTCCCCGAAGGCCAAGGGCCTTGCCGCCGCGCTCCGTCAGAACTGGAACATCGAGTTCGACGACGCCGGTGCCATCGGTCGTCGTTACCGGCGTCAGGACGAGATCGGCACGCCGTACTGCGTGACCGTCGACTTCGACACGCTTGAGGACAACGCGGTGACGGTTCGCGAGCGTGACTCGATGAAGCAGGAGCGCATCTCCCTGGACCAGATCGAGGGCTACCTGGCCGGGCGTCTGGTTGGCGCCTAGGTCTGTTGGGGGCGCCCTTCTGGGGGCTGCGCCCCCAGACCCCCATCGGCCCTGAAGGGGCCTCGTCCTCAAACGCCGGACGGGCTGAGATTGCCTGAACCGGCGCCTGGAC
>NZ_JBLTJC010000108.1:0-30244 GCF_048158785.1 Streptomyces colwelliae
GTCGGCTGTGTCTAAGAGACAGGGACGGGAGAGCCGGGAGGGGCTGTCCGAACAGCCGACCCGTACGCGGGAGAACGAGACGGCGTCGGCGCCCGCCGTGCACATGTCGACGCCGCCCGCTCGTGTCGGCAGATCACTTCGTGAGAGATCGCCAACTATCCGAGGAGCAGACCCGCGCCCAGGAGAATGAAGACGGCGCCCACGCCCGCCATCGCGTACTCCCATATCGCGCGCTCGCGGCCGTACAACACCAACTCGCGGGGATCTTCGGGGTCGTATCTGACGAGCACATGGCTGCCGTCGGCCAGAGGCTGACGCCTGGACGCGGGTACGGGGGAGCCGACCTCCATGACCTTGCCATCCTCGGTCGTGTACTGCAGTACAGGCCGTCGGTCGTCCTCGCCCGCGATCGGGCCGGTGCGCTTCACCAGCGCCCACACATCCACGCCCGCGCGGCCCAGTCGACGGATCCGGTGCAGACCGACGAGGCCCGTCAGCAGCGCTACCGCGCCACTCACGCCGGTGAATCCGGCCATCGCGATGACGGCTCCCTGCGGCATCCGTGGTCTCCCTCCGTTGTGCGGAGTCCGTCCTTGCACGGCGAGTGTCCATCGTGCACGGCGGCCTCAGCGCCGGGCGTGGCGGATCTTCAGCCGTCCGTACCCCATGACTCCAGAGATCCGGATCCTCGGCCCGCCCGGAAGAGTGGGCCGCCGGGGCTTGTATCTCGGGTCCTTCCACTCGGTGCGCAGATCCTCGATCTCGACGATCGCGTCGCGAGGCACCGTGATCCGGGCCCTGCCGTAAGGGAGTTGCAGCTCGATGTCGACGACAGGGTGCTCGAAGACCGCCCGGGACAGGTCCAGGTTCACCTTTCCGAATGCGGACTCGACCTTGAGGATCCGCGGTACCCGCCATGCGCCACGTCGCCGGATCCACCCGCCGGCGGCGACAATCGTGGACGTGGTGGCAGGCTTCTCCGCCGGGAGCGAGGCCATGGCCGACACGAGATCGACGTGCGTCGTGACGGTGAGAGCCCGGTGGAGGAGTCCGTCCATCTCCTTGTGCGAGATGTGTCCTTCGGCGTACGCCTCCTGCAGGCGCTGCACGGCCGTGTCGCGGTCGGCTTCGCTGATCCGTGGCGGCGGGTCTTCCGGCAGGGACGTCACCGTTTCACTGTAGTGCGGCGCCGGCGGTGCGAACGTGCCGAGGCCCGCAGTGGGCAATGCATCCGAGGGGGAGGCCGACCGCTCGACAACATGGCCTTGACCGTCCGACCCGCCGAACCCAAGTGGTCGTAGCACTGCCTCGCTCACGCGCGGGAGTTCGGCCGGGCCGCGCACTGCGGCTGAGCGCGCCGACCGCGAGCCGAACTCCATGGCCGCGGCGTGGAGTTCGGCTGAAGCGGCCGGTCGATTGTCAGCCCCCCTGCCCGTCTGCCGGTGCCTTCAGCAGCCGCTCCAGCTCGTCCCCGGCTTCGTCGTACCCGGCGTCGGAGATCCGTTGCAGCTCGCGCAGGTCGCCGGTCGCCACCGCGCGTCGGGTGAGCAGGAACCCGGCGCGCATGGATCCCTCGTCCAACAGCTCGCGCAGCTCTCCGAGGTCGCCGGCCGCGTCGACGAGGTCGGCCAGCCGGTCCAGGGCGGTCTCGTTGCCCTCGTCGGCCAGCTCGCGCAAGGTCTCCCGGTCGATGTTCGTGTTCGCCATGCCCCCATGCTGCAGCCCTGCCCCAGGGGAAAGGTCAAGTGGGACGATGGCCGGGTGATCACGATCGGACAGTTGGCCAAGTATGTCGGGGTGTCGACCAAGACCATCCGCGTGTACCACGACAAGGGGCTGCTGCCCGAACCCGACCGTGATGCGTCCGGCTACCGGCGGTACGGCGCGAGCGACGCCATCGACCTGATCAAGATCCGCACGCTCGCCGAGGCCGGCGTTCCCCTGGCCCGGATCCGGGACCTGCGGTCGGCGACCGACGAGGAGTTCCAGCAGGCACTGCGCGAGATCGATGACGACCTCACCGCCCGCATCCATGGCCTGCGGGCAACGCGGGGTCGCCTGCGCGGTCTCGCAGCCGGGCAGTTGGCACCGCTGCCAGCCGAGGTCGGTGCCCACTTGGAGCGCCTTGTCGGCTGGGGATTCACTCCTCGATGGGTGGACCTGCAACGCGACCTGTGGATCCTCGTGTTCGCCACCCACCCGGACCACGCGATCACCCTGTTCCACGATCAGGCCCTGACCCTGGCCGACCCGGCGCTACGGCGGCTCTTCCTCGACTACGACCGCGCGCACGACCTCGACCCCGACGATCCCCGCATCGACGACCTCGCCCGCCGGATCGCCGAGGCGCATCGGGAACGCTACGGACCTGTCGAAGCGCCCCATCTGGATACAGTCTCCGAGATCCCGGCGCTGATCCAGGGCACGGTCAATGCCTCGTCACCGGGGTGGCAGCGACTCGACGCACTCATCCGCGCAGAACTGGACGCGTAACTCGACGTGCACGTTGGCAGGTTCGGGCGGCGTGCGGATATCAGTCAGTGCTCTCTCGCGATGTCAGGAAAGTCCCGACTCCCGTAGGACCGCCAGTGCCGTCTCGTCGTCGATGCGTCGGCCCAGTCGGTCGAGGACGTCTGCTCCCTGGCGGAGCGTTCCGCGTTCCAAGGAGCGGCGGACGCCCGTGTCCAGTTCGTGCCAGAGCAGGGGGTTGGCGGCGAGGACGCGGGGGTCGAGTTCCAGGCTGTGACCGTGGACGTCCCGCAGGACCAGGTGGGAGGAGACGCCCTCGTACTGTCGTACGGCTGCCAGCGCGTCCGTGTGGACCATGTGCCGGCGCCAAGGGGTGCGTACCGCCAGCCAGCCGGGGCCCGCACTCACGCGCTGCGGGATGAGGACAACGCATACGGCTGCCGACATGGTGACCCAGAGCAGGGCTCGGAGTGGCGTCAGACTTCCGGCGTCCCAGTCGACCAGCAGGCTCATGGCGCAGAACAGCAGGGCGCAGTTCACCGCGAGCCGGGCGCTGCCACGCCAGTGACGGTCGCTGGCTTGGACCACCGGTCTGCTGTGCCTCATGGCGCTGACGCTAGGCGCGCCTGTGCACTTGAGTGACCGGCGCTTACGGGCCCCTGACGGCGTACCGGCGAATCTTGACGGGATCCTGACGGCGAGGGCCGCTCAGCCGGTGTGGACGCGCGGTCGGCGGGCCCGGTCCGGTTCCGCCTCGCGCAGGACCTCGCGGGTGACCGGGGCGACCTCGCCCTGGCCGAAGAGGAAGAAGCGCAGGAAGTTGGCGAAGGGCCCGCCCTCGGTCCACTCGAAGTAGATGTGCGGGATGCAGCCTGTCGTGTCGCGGACGTGCAGGAGGAGCGCGGCCAGGGCGTTGGGGATGGAGGAGGACTCCAGGGTCAGCACCCGGTAGCGGTTGTGGAGCACCTCGCCGCGCACGGTGAGGCCCGCCTCGAACTCGGAGGCGTCGAGGACCGTCACCTCGACGAAGACGAAGTCCTCCTGCTCGGGCAGGTCGTTGTCGTTGCGGATCTGTTCGATCTTGTCCCGGTACTCGGCCTTGTCGCGCCGGTCGGGCTCGTTGGCGAGGAAACGGATCTTGCGGCTGGAGATGTCCCGGACGAACCGTTCCGCCATGGGGTCCAACTGCACGCTGGTGACGCGGAGTTCGAAGGCACGGGCCAGCCGGGACAGCAGGGAGACCAGGATGATGCCGGCGATGAAGCAGGCGCCGATCTTGACGCCGTCGGGGCGCTCGACGACGTTCGCCCCGGTGACGTAGAGGAGGACCGCCGAGACGACGGCGAAGCCGATGGTCAAGCCCTGCTGTCCGGCGCGGCGAGCGGCAATGGTCACCGCGATCGCCGCCGAGGACATCAGCACCAGCACGCCGGTGGCGTAGGCGCCGCCCTGGGCGTCCACGTTCGCGTCGAAGATCCAGGTGACCAGGAAGCCGATCAGGGTGAAGACGATCACCATCGGGCGGACGGCGCGGGCCCAGTGCGGGGCCATGCCGTAGCGGGGGAGGTAGCGCGGCATGAGGTTGAGCAGGCCGGCCATCGCGGAGGCGCCTGCGAACCACAGGATGGCGATCGTCGAGACGTCGTAGACCGTGCCGAAGGCGCCGCCCAGATACTGGTGCGCCAGATAGGCCAGGGCGCGGCCGTTGGCCCGGCCGCCGGACTCGAACTCCTTCTCCGGGATCAGCCATGTGGTGATGAAGCTGGTCGCGATCAGGAAGACGCTCATGATGAGCGCGGCGGCGGTGAGCAGTTTCTTGGTGTCGCGGATACGCCCCTTGGGGTTCTCCTCCGTGTCGCTGTCGTCGCCCTTCACATGGGGCATGACGGCGACCCCGGTCTCGAAGCCGGACAGGCCGAGTGCCAGCTTGGGGAAGACCAGCAGGGACACACCGATCATCGCGAACACGTTTCCGTGCTCGGCTGTCAATGCGCTCGACCAGTCGGTGACCACATGGCTCGCGGCACCGACGTGCCACAGGCCGACGATCACGACCACGACGTTCAGCGCGAGGTAGACGGCCACGAGGACGACCGCGACGCCGATGGCCTCCAGGAAGCCCTTGAGGAACACCGCGCCGAGCAGGGCCACGAGGACGAGGGTGATCAGCAGCTGCTTGTCGTGCAGGGTGCTGGTCAGGTGCGGGTTCTCGACCAGGTGGGTTGAGGCGTCGGCGGCCGACAGGGTGATGGTGATCAGGAAGTCGGTCGCGGCGAACCCGAGCAGGGTGAGGACGAACAGCTTGCCCTTCCAGAAGGACAGCAGCCGCTCCAGCATCGCGATGGAGCCCTCGCCGTGCGGGCTCTCCTCGGCCACCCGGCGGTAGACCGGCAGGGCGCCGGCCAGCGTGACCACGACGAGCACGATGGTCGCGATCGGGGAGAGCAGGCCGGCCGCGAGGGCGGCGATGCCGGGCTGGTAGCCGAGGGTGGAGAAGTAGTCGACACCGGTCAGGCACATCACCCGCCACCAGCGTTGGCCCTTGTGCGGGGGCTCCGGTTCGGCATGGGGTCCGGTGTGGCCGCCGGTCCTGCCCATGTCGGACAGGCCCTCCAGCATCCACGCACGCATACGACGCGGTGGGTGTTCGGTGGCGACCATCAGCGTGCTCCTGGTGCGCGGGTCGGTGTGGGGTTCCGGCCATCACGCGGACGGTGGCACCAGCGTAGGCAGAGAGTGACGCCTGAGCACACGGGGAGAGCGCTGCACGAGCGTTAGGACTCCGTTAAGAGCGGCTGGTGCGTGCCGATGGAACATCGGGACTGGGAGGTCAGGGCCGGACACCCAACGTCATTTCGTTGGGGGGTCGGCTACCCGCGGCCGGGCGGAACGCCTCAAGAGGTTCCGCCCGGCCGCAGGGGTATGTCAGGACTCAGACGCGGGTTGGGGTGGCGGCTTGCCGGGCCTCGCGGATGCAGGTGTCGAGGATGTCGATCGCGGTGTCGACGTCGGCGTCGCTGTGGTCGGCCATGGCCTGCATGCGGAAGCGGGCCGCGTCGGAGGCGACCGCCGGCTGCTCGACGAGGTGGGCGACGAGGCCGGCGCGGGCGATGAGACCGGAGGCCGTACGGCCGGTGGGGGTGTCGCCGATGAGGACCGGGACGACCGGGCAGACCACGTCGCCCATGACCTCCAGACCGCGGGCGGTCAGCCCCTCCCGCAGGCGGGTGGCGACGGCCGCGACCGCCGCCCGCCGCCGGGCACCCTCGGGCGAGTTCACGATGGACAGGGACGCGAGGGCCACCGCGGTCTGTACGGGGGTGATGGCGCTGGAGAAGGTCTGCGGGCCGCCGAACATCCGCACGAACTCCCGAGCTGAGGCCGACGGGGTCGCCAGGAATCCGCCGGTGGTGGCGAACGTCTTCGAGAACGCCCCGACCACGAAGTCGACCTCGCCGAGGATGCCGTGCACCTCCAGCTGGCCGCCGCCGGACTCGCCCATGGCACCGAAGTCATGGGCGACGTCGACCATCAGCTGGGCGCCGAACTCGCGGCAGATGCCCAGCAGTTCGGCCAGTTGCGGGGTGTCGGAGTCCATGGAGAAGACGCCCTCGGTGACGACGAGGACGGCGTTGGTGGTGTCGGTGGCGCGGATGCCGGCCAGGTGGCGTCGTACGGCGTCGTTGTCGAGGTGCCGGAAGAACTCCACGGTCGCCCCGCTGGCGGCGGCGCCCTGGCGCAGCGAGTCGTGGGAGAGCTTGTCGAGCAGGATGTGGTCGCGGCGGTGCATCAAGGCCCGGATGGTGCCGAAGCCGGACGCCCAGCCGGTGGGGAAGAGTGCCACGTGCTCGGTGCGCAGGGCCTCGGCGAGACCGGCTTCCAGCGCCCTGCTGATGGGGGTCGCGCCGCCCAGGGCGGGGGAGCCGGCGGTGAGGGGGCCGTAGTCGCGCAGGGCTTGGTGGGCGGCGTCGAGGATCGCGGGGTGGCCGGTGAGGGACAGGTAGTCCTGGCCGCCGAAGTTGGGGCCTTCGGTGATCACGCCGGTGTCGGAGACGACGGTGGCGCGGGTGGTCAGGGCGGTGTCGTAGCGGCGGAAGTAGGGCCACAGGTCCGCCTGTTGGCGGTCGAGCTGCCAGGCCAGGTAGGCGTCGTTGCGGGTGGTCAGATCCGGTCCGGACACCACGCGGAACCGCATGATGTCCTTCTCGCGGGCATCGGCCTGTCGGCCGTCGTCCGGCCCGGCCTGTGTGGGGGTGGCGGGCACAGTGGTCGTCATGTTCTGCGTCTTCTCCTGTGAAGAGGGAGGTGCAGGCCCGCGCCCTGGCGGATCTCGCCGGGTCGGTGGGCCCACGGTGACGCTATGGCGCTGAGCCCTGGGGCAGAGTCCGTACTGACGGCTTCTTGATCGAATGGGAGCGCTTTCTAACGCCGGGCTGACGCGGGGGAGTTCCGACACCTTCATCGATGCCTCCCGGAAGCCGTACGGCAGGGGCGGGCGAGAAGCGAGAGCAACGCTGCTCCTCGTCGCCCACCCCTCGGCAGACGGCGTTCCGTCAGTGCTGGCCGGCCTTGCCTCCGTGGTTGGCCTTCTTCTTGCGACGCGCCTTCTTCTTGCGGGCACGCTTGGACACGGACCTCAACTCTCCTTCGGGGAAGGGTGGTTCAGGCTGCGCTGCGGCCGACCAGCAGGTCCGCCAGCTTGTTCAGACGCTTGACGGTGCGGTCCTCGGTCGCGGCCGGGGCTGGTTCGATGCGGGCGTCGCGGTCGTAGTAGGCGCCGTTGACGATCTCGACGGCCGGGTCGCACAGCCGGACCACGTGCGCGGCGCCCTTGGCAGGCGACATGCCCTCGTGCGAGTACAGCGGCAGCATCGCCGTGTCGCAGACGCCGGGGTGCACGGAGACGGCGGTGACACGCGGGTCGGCCGCGAAGACCGTCAGGGCCAGTTGGGACTGGGCGTAGGCGGCGAGCCGGGAGTAGCGGCGGGTGCGGTTGGGGTCGGACCACTGGATGGAGCCCGTGCGGTGCAGGGCCGAGGAGACGTTGACCACGCGGCCGCCGGGGTCGCTGGTGAGCGCCGGCTCCAGCAGACAGGTGAGCAGGTAGTGGGCGAGGAAGTTGACCTGGAAGGCGATCTCGTTGCCGTCGGCGGTGACGGTGTGCCGTTCGGGGGCGGCGATGCCGGCGTTGTTGACGAGCACGTCCAGGTGCGGATGCTCGGTGACGACTGTGCGGGCGAGGGTCTCGACCTCGTCGAGGCGGGCGAAGTCGGCTGCGTACGGGCGGAGTTGGTCTCCCGTGATGCCCGCCGTGGCGATGAGCGCGTCGGTTGCGGCGCGGGCGTCCTCGGCGGTACGGCCGTGCAGCAGCACGGTGGCGCCGCGCTCGGCCAGATGCCGGGCGGTCTCGTAGCCGATGCCGGCGGTGGCGCCGGTGACGAGCACGGTGCGGGACGAAAGAGCGGAGTCGGACATGATCCAATCCAGGGTTGATGGCACGCGAACGAGGCCCAGGCGAGGGGCGGTTGGCGTGCGGATGCGAAAACGGGCGGGGCGCCGGACAGAAGTCACGGCGCCCCGGAGGGATGCGGAACGCGTCAGTGGGACACGGACGCGGGCATTTCCGCACAGCGCGGCGCAGGACTGGACGGCCGAGCGGGACTCGGCGGCCGGTCGAAGAGGAGCCAGGCGCTGTTCACGTCATCCATGGAAGCCGTCCCGCAGACTGCGGGCAAGCCCGATCGCCGTACTCTGACGGGCTTCTGACGTGCGCATACGTGTCCTTGACAGCCGGGCCCGAGCGGCAGCGGGCGGGGTTCAGCCAAGGCCCGGCACCCCCGAGATCAACAGGTCGATCAGCTTGATGCCGAGGAAGGGCAGCACCAGCCCGCCGAGTCCGTACAGCAGCAGGTTGCGGCGCAGCAGGTCGTGCGCCGATGAGGGCGTGTAGCGCACCCCGCGCAGCGCGAGCGGGATCAGTCCGACGATGATCAGCGCGTTGAAGATGATCGCCGAGGTGATCGCGGATGTGGGGCTGTGCAGGCCCATCACGTTCAGCGACCCGAGGCCCGGATACGCGCCCGCGAACATCGCCGGGATGATCGCGAAGTACTTCGCGACGTCGTTGGTGATGGAGAACGTCGTCAACGCGCCCCGGGTGATGAGGAGTTGCTTGCCGATCTCGACGATCTCGATGAGCTTGGTCGGGTTCGAGTCGAGGTCGATCATGTTGCCGGCCTCCTTCGCGGCCGACGTGCCCGTGTTCATCGCCACGCCGACGTCCGCTTGCGCGAGGGCCGGGGCGTCGTTGGTGCCGTCACCGGTCATCGCGACCAGCTTGCCGCCGGCCTGCTCCCGCTTGATCAGGGCGAGTTTGTCTTCGGGGGTCGCCTCGGCCAAGTAGTCGTCCACGCCCGCCTCTTGGGCGATGGCGCGGGCGGTGAGCGGGTTGTCGCCGGTGATCATGACGGTGCGGATGCCCATGCGGCGCAGTTCCGCGAAGCGTTCGTGGATGCCGTCCTTGACGACGTCCTTGAGGTGGATCAGGCCCAGGACGCGCGGCCCGTCCCAGTCGTGCACGGCTACCAGCAGGGGAGTACCGCCGGAGGCGGCCACCGAGTCGGCGAAGTGCCGTGCCTCGGGCGGGACTTGTCCGCCGTACATCTGCGCCCAGTCGATCACCTGCTGGGCGGCGCCCTTGCGGATGGCGCACACGGCTCCGTTGTCCCAGCACAGGTCGACCCCGCTCATGCGGGTCTGTGCGCTGAAGGCGACCCAGCGGGCGTTCATCAACTCGCCTTCGGCGGGGGCCCGTAGGCCGTACCCGTTCTTGGCGAGGACGACGACCGAGCGGCCCTCGGGTGTCTCGTCGGCCAGTGAGGAGAGTTGTGCGGCGTCCGCGAGTTGTCGCTCGTCGATGCCGGGCAGCGGGACGAACGCGACGGCCTCGCGGTTGCCGAGGGTGATGGTGCCGGTCTTGTCGAGCAGCAGGGTGTTCACGTCACCGGCCGCCTCGACGGCCCGTCCCGACATGGCGACCACGTTGCGCTGCACCAGCCGGTCCATGCCGGCGATGCCGATCGCGGACAGCAGGGCGCCGATCGTCGTCGGGATGAGCGTGACGAGCAGGGCGACGAGGACCGTCGTCGACTGGGCGGCGTCGGCGTACTCGGCCATCGGCTGGAGCGTGACCACGACCAGCAGGAAGATGATCGTGAGCGACGCCAACAGGATGTTCAGGGCGATCTCGTTCGGGGTCTTCTGCCGGTTCGCGCCCTCGACCAGGGCGATCATCCGGTCCAGGAAGCTGTGGCCGGGGCGGGCGCTGACCCGCACCACGATCCGGTCGGACAGGACCGTCGTACCGCCCGTGACGCCGCTGCGGTCGCCGCCCGCCTCCCGGATCACGGGCGCCGACTCACCAGTGACCGCCGACTCGTCGACCGCGGCGACGCCGTCGACCACGTCGCCGTCGGCCGGGATCATCTCGCCCGCCTCGACGAGCACGACGTCCAGCGGCTTCAGATCGGTGGCCGCGACCGCCTCGGTGCGGGCGCTGCGCAGGTTGGTACCCCAACGCCAGTCGAGCAGCCGCAGCGCCACCGTGTCCGTACGCGCCCTGCGCAGCGACTCGGCCTGCGCCTTGCCGCGGCCCTCGGCGACGGCTTCGGCGAGGTTGGCGAAGACGACCGTCAGCCACAGCCAGGCGCTGATCACCCAGGTGAAGACGGCGGGGTGGAGCAGCGCGGACAGCGTGGTCAGCGCGGCGCCTACGGACACCACGAAGAGCACGGGGTTCTTGACCAGGGTTCGTGGGTGCAGTTTGCGGAGGGCCTCGGGGAAGGAGCGGACGAGCTGGGCCGGTTCGAAGAGCCCGCTTCGGGCACGGCGTTCCGTTCCTCCTCCTGGTCCGGATCCCGAGGTGCGCTGGGGGCGGGACGGCGGGGCCTGCTCGGGCGCAGTGGGATGCATGAGACCTTCGTGGCTCGGCACCGGCACGCGTCAGGGCATGCCGGCGGACTGGTCGGTGGGCGGGAAAGCGGCCACGGGACCGTGTGGTGCCGGGGCCCCGGCACCACACGGCGCTGCGCGGACGTTGGCACGGGAAGGCGCCGGGACGCCACACGCCGGTGCCTGCCGTTCGGTGGCACACACCAGGCCGCCGTGAGCCGCTCTTCGGAGTGGTGACTCCGGAGCGGGTGAGGCGAGGCCGTTGACGCCCCGGCCTCGGCGGCGGACCACAGGAATCTATCCGCGGCCATCGGCCGAACAACCCTGCTCAGCAAGGAATTTGCGGCTTTCATACGGGTCCGGCGCGAGCGCCGTCAAGGTCCCGTCAAACAAACCTGGCCAGCCGTCAGGAGGGTGTCAACGCAGTCCGTCCATGGCGTGATCCGGTCGCAGACTGATCGGCAACGGGGGGCGGAGTGACCGTCCTTGGCATGGCGGGGGAGGGACCGTGACCATCACGGCCGGTACATCGCACAGACCTCAGCCGGAGGCCGGTGCGCAGCCATCGCAGCCGGCGGTCACCCCGCCAGGGGGTAGCCCCGGACCGCAGCGACACGAGGCGTCGCGGACGGGCGGTCCGGGGCAGCGCCCGGTGCAGCAGACCGTGGCCGCGTGGGCCGCTCTGCGCCGCCGCTACTGGGCCCACGTGCCCGCGCGGCTGCGCCTCCTGCGCGCGGCCACGGTCCTGCTCGCCACCACCCTGGCGCTGCTGCTGACGTTCGCCGGACTCGCCGCTATGGGCACCTGGAACAGCGTGGCCGACCGCGACGCGCCCCGAACCACCAGCGCGGCCGACCTCGATCTCGCCCTCAACGACATGGACGCGCAGGCCGCCAACATCCTGCTGTCCAACGGCGACGCGGGCAAAGGGCGCCTGCAGACGCCGTACCAGAAGGCCGTCGGCTTCTACGGTGACGCCCGGGACGAGATCGGGCACGATCTGCGAACTCTCGCGGTCGCGGCCCAGGGCGATCGGAGCGACGAGAAGACGGTGGAGTCCCTCACCGACGGCTTCGCCGAGTACCAGGAGCTGATCGGCCGGGCCCTGGAGAACGACGGCCACCGCGGCGGCAAAGCGGCCGCGCTCGCCGACTACCGCAAGGCCACCGACCTTCTGCAGCAGCAACTCGTCCCGTCAGCACGGACGTTGGTGTCCTCCAACGACAAGGCGTTCGACGCGGAGTACAGCTCCGCCCGATCCACCCTGTCCTCCCAACTCATCGCCGTCATCGCGCTCGGTGTGCTGCTGCTGGTCGTGCTCGGAGCCCTGCAGTGGTATCTCGCCCGCAGGTTCGGGCGCAACCTCAACCCCGGCGTGCTGGCCGCCACCGTCTGCACTCTGCTCGCCGTGATCCTCGGCGCCCAACTGCTCACCTCCACGGCCGACGATCTGCGGGGAGCCCGGCGCGACGCCTTCGACTCCGTCGTCGCGCTGTCCCGCGCACGGGCCATCGCCTACGACGCCAACGCCGACGAGAGCCGTTATCTCCTGGACCCCGGGCGCCGCGAGCAGTACGCCGCCTCCTTCCTCGCCAAGTCGCAGGAGCTGTACGGCATCAAGGGCGCGACCCTCGCGACGTACGACGCGGAACTCGCCACCAGCTGGCAGGCGTACGAGTCCGACCACCAAGACCTGCGCTTCACGGGCGAGTTCCGGCGCGAGCTGGACAACATCACTTTCGTGGGGGAGCGGGTGGCGGCCGAGAAGACCGTGGAGACTTACGCCGTCTACCAACGCGACGACCGCAAGATCCGCGCGCTGCTGGCCGCGGGCAAGGAGGACCAGGCGGTCGAGTTCTGCATGGGCTGGGAACCGGGTACCTCCAACGCGCACTTCGGGACATGGATGGCCGCGCTGGACAAGGTGACCGACATCAACCGTGCCCACTTCACGGCCTCGACCGACGCGGGCCGCTCGGCGGTCACCGGCCTGCTTCCCTGGGCGGGAGGGCTGTTGCTCACCGCGATGGCTCTCACGGCTCTCGGACTACGGCCAAGGCTGGCTGAGTTCCGTTAGGGGCGAGGTCCGGCGGGGCCTGCCGAGACGGAGGGCTGGAAGCGCCCCTTTTAGGGGCGCGGGGCTGTATCAATATGCGGCTCCGCCGCGTGGGCGCGACCAGCCACGACGTGGCCGCACCCAACCAACGACCTCTCCCGGCACCCCCAGCGGACCCTCACACATCCGCCAGCCGTGTCTCCTCCAGGTCCAGGGACCGCTGCAGCCGGCGCCGGGTGGTGTCGCTGATGGCGTGGCCGTCGTAGAGGCGCTGGAGTTCGCCCGTCTCGACGGTGATCAGGTCGCGGCGCAGTTGACGGTAGACCAGGTCGGCGGACTCGGTCGCGGCCGTCTCGCTGTCGCTGTCCTGCTCCGCGAGGCGGTCGCGGGCGTCGTCGAGGCGGGCGGCCAGGCCGCGGCGGAGCCGGTCGAGGACGACGTCCGGTACGACCTCCAGCTCGGCCAGTTCCTCCAGGCGGGCCAGTCCCGCGTGGGCGAGGTGGGAGCGGGCCTCGGCCTCCTCGCGCGCGGTGTGGGCGGGCTCCAGGGCGATGCCGGCGCGGTGGACGACGGGGGCGAGGGTGAAGCCCTGCACGACGAGGGTGACGACCACGACCGAGGTGGTCAGGACGAGGACGAGCGGCCGTTCTGCGAGGGCGGTGCCGTTCTGTGCGACCTCGGGGATGGACAGGGCGGCGGCCAACGGCATGACCCCTCGGGTGCCCGCCCAGGTCAGGACCACGGGGATCCGCCAGTTCATGCGGGTGATGCCGCCCTTGCGCTGCACTACCGCCGACAGCGGGGCCAGCCACAGCATGCGCACGGCGATCAGCGTGCCCGCCACCGCGAGCGCGTACAGCGGCCAGGCACCGTCGCCGTCGGCCAGTGCCCGCACCTGCGCGGGCAGGGCAAGACCGATGAGCGAGAACACCACGCTCTCCAGCAGGAACACCACCGTGCCGTAGACGGCGTGCAGTTGGAGCCGGATGCGAGCGTTGGTGAGACGGTCGCCCCGGCCGCCCAGGACCACGCCGGCCACCACGCACGAAGTCACGCCCGAGGTGTGCGCCGCCTCCGCCAGCAGGTAAGCCGCGTACGGGGTGACCAGGGCGATCACCGTCTCCAGGACCGGGTCCTCGGTGCGTCGCCGGATCAGGGCGATCACGCCGGCCACCGCCGCGCCGATCAGTGTGCCGCCGCCGGCCAGGAGCAGGAACTCGCCGCCCGCCGCGCCCCAGTTGGCGGCAGTGGACGCCACGGCGATACCCGCCGCCACCCGGACCAGCACCAGGGAGGTCGCGTCGTTGAAGAGACTCTCCGCCTGCACGAGGACCTGGACCTTCGGCGGCAGGGCGAGGCGTCTGCCCAGCGCGGTGACGGCGACCGGGTCAGTGCTGGCCAGGATCGCGCCCAGCACGAACGCCATCTGCCACGACAGCGGCGTCACCAGCGCCGCCACGGCGCCGACCGCCGCCGCGGACGCCAGAACCAGGCCGATGGAGAGGATCCCGACCGGTTTCCACACCGCCCGCAGCTCACGCCAGGGCATTTCCTCCGCGGAGGCGTAGAGCAGCGGCGGGAGTACCACGAGGCCGATGATCTCGGGGCTGATCTCGATCTGAGGGGTGCCCGGCAGCAGCGCCACGCCGAGGCCGGCGACCACGAGCAGGGAGGGGGCCGGGATGCGCCACCGGCGCGCGAAGGTGGCCACCATCGTGGCGAGGACCACGAGGGCGAGAACCGTACCTACGCTGCGCATGCCGCCTCCTGGAACTACGAGGAGAGCCGCTTTGGCTCCCCTGCCGACCAGGCTTCCCGGCACACCGCTTTCACCCTATCCGCTGCAGGTCACGTCAAGGCAGTGTCAAGGTCCGCGGGACCGGCGCCAAGGAAGCGCTAACACGCGTACCTCCCGGCCTCCAGAGGGGCTTCCTTAGGAACAGCCCCCTTCATGAGAGGGGGAGTTGATGTTGAACCAGTGATTCAGTGATCCAGTGATGGAGCGCGTCGGCGGCGATGAGTGACGTACGGCCCGGACGACTGAAGGTCTACCTCGGGGCAGCCCCCGGAGTCGGCAAGACCTACCGCATGCTCGACGAAGGACGGCGCCGCGCCGCCCGTGGGGCGGACGTGGCGGTGGGATTCGCCGAGTGCCACGGCCGCCCCGGTACGGAGGCGATGCTCGACGGCCTGGAGGTCGTCCCCCGTGCCCGCTGCTCCTACCGTGGCGGACACTTCCAGGAGATGGACCTGGCCGCGGTCCTCGCCCGCCGCCCGCAGGTCGCGATCGTCGACGAGTTCGCCCACAGCAACGTCCCGGGCGACGGCCGCAACGCCAAGCGCTGGCAGGACATCGAGACACTGCTCGACGCAGGCATCGACGTCGTCACCGCGCTGAACGTGCAGCATCTGGCCTCACTCAACGACGTGGTCGAGAAGATCACCGGGGTGCCGCAGCACGAGACGGTGCCCGACGAGGTCGTACGGCGTGCCCATCAGGTCGAGTTGGTCGACATGCCGCCCGAGGGGCTGCGGCGGCGCATGGCGCACGGCAACATCTACACGCCGGAGAAGATCGACGCGGCCCTCGCCAACTACTTCCGGCCCGGGAACCTCACCGCCCTGCGGCAGTTGGCGCTGCTGTGGGTCGCCGACCGGGTCGACGAGGCCCTGCACACCTATCGCGCCGAGCACGGCATCGGCGGGGTGTGGGAGACCCGGGAGCGCGTGGTCGTCGCGCTGACCGGCGGCCCCGAGGGCGACACGTTGATCCGGCGGGCCGCCCGTATCGCCGACCGGTCCGTTGGCGGTGATCTGCTCGCCGTGCACGTGGCCCGCAGCGACGGACTCGCCGCAGGGGTGTCCCATGCCTCGCTCGCCCGGCAGCGCAGGCTCGTCGAGGACCTCGGCGGCAGCTACCACTCGGTGGTCGGCGACGGAGTCGCCACCGCCCTGGTCGAGTTCGCCCGCACCGAGAACGCCACCCAACTCGTCCTCGGTACCAGCCGCCGGGGCCGTCTGGAACGGTTCCTGACCGGGCCCGGCACGGGTGAGACCGTGACGGAGCTGTCCGGTGACATCGACGTACACCGGGTCACGCACGAGCGGGCCGGGCGCGGCACGCTGCTGCCGTCCCGGCGCCGTACCCTCTCGACGGCACGGCTAATTGCCGGGCCCGTAGCGGGACTTGTGCTGCCGGTGCTGCTCACTGTCTGCCTCGCGCAGGTGCGCGGCACGGTCAACCTCACCAGCGAGGCCCTGCTGTTCCTGCTCGCCGTGGTCGGGGTCGCCTGCATAGGCGGCGTCACCTCGGCGGTCATCGCGTCGTTGACGGCGTCGCTGCTGCTCAACTACTGGTTCATCCCGCCCATCGGCCAGTTCACCCTGGACGACCCCAACGCCCTGCTTGCACTGGGGGTGTTCACGGTGGTGGCGGCGACCGTGGCGGCCGTCGTGGACCGTTCCCTACGACTGTCCCGGCGCTCGGCGCGTGCCACCGCCGAGGCGGAGACGATGTCGTCCCTCGCGGGCAGCATCGTGCGCGGCGGCGCGACCATTCCGGCGCTGCTGGAGCGCACGCGGGAGACCTTCGGCATGGAGTCGGCGGAGCTCGTGGACGAGCCGCCCGACGCCAACGGCGTGACAACCGTGCCGGCCGGTCCCGGCGCGTATCTCGTCCTGTCCGGCCGCACTCTGTCGTCCTCCGAGCGGCGGGTGCTGGCGGCCTTCGCCGCGCACGTCGGCTCCGCCGTCGAACGGGCCCAACTCGCCGAAGCAGCCGCCGAGATCGAGCCGGTGAAGGCCGCCGACCGGATGCGTACGGCGCTGCTGCGGGCCGTAGGACACGACCTGCGCACGCCGCTCGCCGCGGGCTGGGCCGCGGTCACCTCGCTGCGCAGCCGGGACGTCGAGTTCTCCGCCGAGGACCGCGACGAGCTCCTCGCCACCGCCGACGAGTCCATGGCCAAACTCAACCGGCTGGTGGAGAACCTCCTTGACCTCAGTCGCCTGGAGGCCGGTGTCCTCACCCTGAACCTCCGCGCCACCACGCTTGAGGAGGTGCTCCCCATGGCGCTCGCGGACACCACCGGCATCGAAGTGACGGACACACAGGAGATTCCGGCGGTGCGGGCCGACCCACCGTTGCTGGAGCGCGTGATCGCCAACCTGGTCGCGAACGCCGCCCGCCACACGCCTCCGGGACAGAAGGCGCTGGTGACCGCCAGTGCACTGGCCGGCCGGGTCGAATTGCGTGTGGTGGACCGGGGTCCCGGTCTGCCCGCCGACAGCCGGGAGCGGCTCTTCGAGCCGTTCCAGCGGCTCGGCGACACGGACAACACCACCGGACTCGGCCTCGGGCTGGCCCTCGCCCGCGGCCTGACCGAGGCGATGAACGGCACCCTCACTCCCGAGGACACTCCCGGCGGCGGTCTGACGATGGTCGTGTCCCTGCCCTTCGCCGAACAGACCGAGCAGACCGGACGGACCGAATCGTCGGAGTACCCGCACCCCCAGGGTGCGCAGAGCGTAGGAGGTGTCTGATGAGCACCGAGACCGGCACATGGCGGCTGTTGCACCGCACGCAGGGAGCGCGCGTCGCGTCGACGGGTGCCTGGCCGCTGCGGGACCGGCTCGCCCTGGCGGTGGGCCTGACCGCCCCGTTCCTGGTGGCCCTCGCGCTCGTTCCGTTCCGCACGGACCTGTCCCACACCAACGCCGCCCTCATCCTCGTCGTGGTGGTCGTCGCGGTCGCCGCGCTGGGCAGCCGTACGGTGGGCGCGCTCGCGGCGCTGTCCGCGGCAGCGTGGTTCGACTTCTTCCTCACCCGGCCGTACGAGACGTTCGACATCACCGCGTCCGCCGACGTCGAGACGACGGTGCTCCTGCTGCTCGTCGGCGTCATCGTGTCCCAACTGGCCGCCCGCGCACGCCGCTTGGAGGTCATCACGGTGACCGACGCGGATCACCTGTCCCGTATCCACCGCACTGCTTCCCTCGCCCAGTCGGCCAACTCCGCGGACACCGTGGTCGACCACGTGCGCCGTGAGCTGACCGACCTGCTCGGTCTGCGCACGTGCCGCTTCGAGTACGGCACCCTCATCGGCCGCCCGCCCCGGCTGCTGAAGGACGGCAGCGTGACGGGGACGAGCGCCTGGCCGCAGGACGAGATCGAGCTGCGGACCTACGGCAACGGTCACTACCTCGGCCGCTTCATGCTCACCGCCGGCCCGGGCCCCGTACCCCCGCTCCAGGCACGCCTGGTGGCGGTCACCCTGGCCGATCAGACGGGCGCGGCGCTGGGCACGGCGGGGCCGGTGCGGGAGGGCTGACAGCGGTGGCTACTCCAGGCCGGAGACCCTGAACACGGACTCGGCGGTCTCGCGGTCGACGCGCTCCGAGACACGGCGCAGCGCGGTCGCCCCGCACACCAGCGTGCCGACCGCCGCCGACTTCCGAGCGTCCTCGTCGAGGCGGTACCACAGCTGGGGATTGGTCACGAGGACGTCCGGGTCGATCTCGACGCGTCCACCGAACGCGTCCCGCAGCAGGAGCCGTTGCGAGATCCCGTCCAGGCAGCGGACGGACACCAGCAGATCCGTACGGACCCGGTGTTCCCGCAGTAGCCGACGCGAGGACAACCAGCCCTCGCCGGCGGACACCCGGGCGGGACACAACGCGACGAACAGCAGCCCTGCCAGGCCCAGCCACAGCGCGGCACGCAACGGATCGAGCCGACCGGTACCCCAGTCGAGCAGGAGGAGCAGGACGAGCAGCACGCCCGCGCAGCGGACGGAACTCCACACCTCCTGCGTCCACTGCAGGCCATTGCTCGCCCCACCGGGTTTCTCTCCGTGTGCGTCGACCGGTTCGTGTCGCGCGTCGTCGCGGCGTCCCATACCGGTGACGGTAGAGATCCGGAGAACCCGATCGGCACACTTTGATGAGCCTCTGACGGATATCCGCTACTTCTTGACGCCCTGACCGCGGTACATGGGAGTCTCAGCGGCGGAACGGCAGTTGCGCAGGTCACACGGCCGTCAAGGTCCCGTCAAGGTCTGGCCCCTCGGTGCGAAGATGCCGCAAGGAGCGGTCGGAAGCGACGGGATTCGGACAGAACCTGGAGTGCACCGCGCACTCTTCAGCCCCCTGTGCGTGGCCCTGGAAGAAGGAGCACGCACCCATGTCCGTCCTGACGACCGAGCCGGACGCCGTCCCCGCCGGTGAGGAACCACCGGATACCGGCGAACGCCATCGCCTGACCACGTTCACCGGCCTCGCCGCGCTGTCACTGGACGCCATGGCGTCGGTGGCCTACGGCCCCGAGGCGATCGTCCTCGTCCTGGCCGCCGCGGGTGGGCACGGCCTCGGCTTCACGCTCCCGGTGACGCTGGCCATCGCGGGCCTGCTGGCGGTGCTGGTCGCCTCGTACCGGCAGGTGATCGCCGCGTTCCCCGACGGCGGCGGGTCGTACGCCGTCGCGAAGACGCACCTGGGCGCCCGTACGAGCC
Organism: Streptomyces colwelliae; assembly: GCF_048158785.1. Taxonomy (NCBI): domain Bacteria; kingdom Bacillati; phylum Actinomycetota; class Actinomycetes; order Kitasatosporales; family Streptomycetaceae; genus Streptomyces; species Streptomyces colwelliae. Next base: position 18,985 of record NZ_JBLTJC010000108.1, read on the forward strand.
TGGTCGCGGCGGCCTCTCTGGTGCTGGACTACGTCCTCAACGTGGCTGTCGCCGTCACGGCCGGCGTAGCCGCCCTGACCTCAGCCTTCCCGTCCCTCTACGACGACCGGCTGTGGCTCTGTCTGGCGGTCCTCGCCCTGATCACGGGCGTGAATCTGCGGGGCATCGTGGAGTCGGCGAGGGCGTTCATCGTGCCGACGGTCGTCTTCGTCGGCTCCATCTTCGTCCTCATAGCGGTGGGCTTGTTCGGGTCCGAGCCGGTGAGCACCGCCACCGCGGCGGGACACGCCTCGGCGCTCGCGGACAACGCCTCCACGGTGGGCGCACTGCTGTTGCTGAAAGCTTTCGCCTCCGGTTGCGCCGCACTGACCGGAGTGGAGGCCATCGCCAACGCCGTCCCGTCCTTCCGCCGCCCGCGCGTCAAGCGTGCGCAGCGCGCGGAGGTAGCCCTCGGGGCGGTGCTCGGCGTGATGCTGATCGGTCTGTCGGTCCTGATCTCCCGCTTCCACCTCCAGCCGGTCCAGGGAGTCACCGTCCTCGCCCAGCTCGCGGACGCGTCCCTCGGCCACAACTGGGCTTTCTACGTCATCCAGTTCGCCACGATGATCCTGCTGGCGCTCTCCGCCAACACGTCCTTCGGCGGCCTGCCGGTGCTGCTGAAGCTGCTGGCCCGGGACAACTACGCGCCGCACGTGTTCGCGCTGAAGGCCGACCGCCAGGTGCACCGGCACGGAGTGCTCGCCCTGGCCGTGGTCTCGGCCGCGTTGCTGGTGTTCTCCGGTGGTGACACCAACACCCTGGTGCCGCTGTTCGCCATCGGTGTCTTCGTCGGCTTCACCATCGCCCAGGTGGGCATGGTCAGACACTGGCGGTTGGAGCGCGGACCCGGCTGGAGGGGCAAGGCGCTGCTCAACGGGTTCGGCGCCGTCCTCACCGGCATCGCGACCGTCGTCGTCACGGCGTCGAAGTTCGAGGAGGGCGCCTGGCTGATCGTGATCGCCCTGCCCCTGCTGGTGCTCGCCTTCGAGACCGTCCACCGCGCTTACCGACGGATCGGTGAACGACTCGGCCTCGGCCGCATCCCCGAGCACCCGCACCGCGACCGCTCGGTGGTGATCGTGCCGGTCTCCTCGCTGTCCCGGCTCACCTCGGAGGCCCTGACCGCGGCAGCCTCCCTCGGCGACGAGGTCCGTGCGGTCACCGTCTGCTACCCCGACCCGGAGGACCGGGCCCAGATGCATGCCCTGGAGCGCGCGTGGGCGGAGTGGGATCCGGGCGTCCCGCTGGTCCGGCTGACGTGCGAGCGTCGCTCGCTGGGCCGCCCTATCGCCGCCTACGTCCGCGAGGTGTCGGCTTCGGAGCCGGCCACGCGCGTCACCGTTCTCATCCCGGAGACCGAGCCGGAGAGGCTGTGGCAGCGGCTGCTGCAGAACCAACGGGGCGCCGTCGTCGCGCACGCGGTGCGCCAGGAGACCGACGCCGTGATCTGCAGGCTGCGCTTCCGGCTGTCCTGACGCCGCCTGACGCGCCTTGCAGCGGCTCCTTGCCACAGGTCGGCGCAGGTGCCGTAAGAGTTGCGTCAAAGGTGTACGACACGCCGTAAGGGACCCGTCAACGGCGCTCGAATCCGGCCAGAGACGGGGTTTCCTCTATTCGTCCGATCCGCTCGCGGACGATTCGCCTGCGGATTCCAGAACCTCCTCTAGGAGCTCGCGATGGCCGATCTGGCCTTCGTCGTCACCACGATCGCGGTCTTCGCGTTGGTGGCCCTCGTCGCCAAGGGGGTGACGAAGCTGTGACCGCCGAGAACATTGTCGGCCTCGTCGTGGCCGTCGCCCTGCTGGGCTATCTCGTCCTCGCCCTGATCTTCCCGGAGAGGTTCTGAGCCACGACATGGGTCCCGTACTCGCAGGCGTCCTCCAGCTGCTCGCCCTCATAGGCGCGCTGGCACTCGCCTACATCCCCCTCGGCAACTACATGGCCAGGGTCTACTCCTCCGACAAGCACCTGCGCGTCGAGAAGTGGATCTACAAGGGCATCGGTGCCAACCCCGACACCGAGATGCGCTGGCCCGCGTATCTGCGCGGCGTGCTCGCCTTCTCGGCGGTCGGCGTCCTCTTCCTCTATCTCCTCCAGCGCCTGCAGGGCATCCTGCCCGGCTCGCTCGGCTTCTCCTCGGTCAACCCGGCGCAGTCGTTCAACACGGCGGCGTCGTTCGTGACGAACACCAACTGGCAGTCGTACTACGGCGAGCAGACCATGGGTCACGTCGTGCAGACCGCCGGTCTGGCCGTGCAGAACTTCGTCTCCGCGGCTGTCGGCATCGCCGTCGCGGTGGCCCTGGTCCGGGGCTTCGCGCGCTCGCGCACCGGTGAGCTGGGCAACTTCTGGGCCGACCTGGTGCGCGGTGTCATGCGCATCCTGATCCCCGGCTCGATCATCGCCGCGCTCGTGCTGGTGGCCTGCGGTGCGATCCAGAACTTCTCCGGTATCCACGAGGTCGGCCAGTTCATGGGGGGCCACCAGCAGTGGAACGGCGGTGCGGTCGCCTCGCAGGAGGCGATCAAGGAGTTCGGCACCAACGGTGGCGGTTACTTCAACGCCAACTCCGCGCATCCCTTCGAGAACCCGACGCCGTTCACGAACCTGTTCGAGATCTTCCTGCTGCTGGTCATCCCGTTCGCGCTGACCCGCACCTTCGGCGTGATGGTCGGGAGCGTGAAGCAGGGCTACGCGATCCTCGCCACCATGGCCACCATCTGGGTCGGCTTCGTCGCCCTGATGATGTGGACCGAGTTCGCCCACCACGGCTCGGCGCTCCAGGCCGCCGGCGGTGCGATGGAGGGCAAGGAGTCCCGGATCGGTGTCGGCGCCTCCTCGATCTTCGCGGTGTCGACGACGTTGACCTCGACGGGTGCGGTGGACTCCTTCCACTCCTCGTTCACCGGTCTCGGCGGCGGAATCACCATCCTGGGCATGCAGTTGGGCGAGATCGCACCCGGTGGTACCGGCTCCGGCCTCTACGGCATGCTGATCATGGCGGTCATCGCGGTGTTCATCGCCGGACTGATGGTCGGCCGTACGCCCGAGTACCTGGGCAAGAAGATCGGCACCCGCGAGATGAAGCTCGCGGCCTGCTACATCCTGATCACCCCGGCCCTGGTGCTGATCTTCGCGGCCGCCTCCATGGCGCTGCCGACCCCGCCGCACTCGATGCTGAACTCCGGCGCGCACGGCTTCTCCGAGGTGCTGTACGCCTTCACCTCCGCCGCGAACAACAACGGATCGGCGTTCGCGGGTCTGAACGCGAACACGGACTGGTTCAACACCATGACCGGGCTCGCGATGGTGCTCGGCCGCTTCCTGCCGATGGTGTTCGTGCTGGCGCTGGCCGGCTCGCTCGCCGAGCAGAAGCCGGTGCCGGTCACCGCGGGCACCCTGCGCACCGAGAAGCCGCTGTTCACCGGTCTGCTGGTGGGCGCGATCCTGATCATCACCGGTCTGACCTACTTCCCGGCGCTGGCGCTGGGCCCGCTGGCCGAGGGGCTGGCGTCATGAGTACCCGTACAGACAACCAAGAGGACTCGATGTCCACAGCCACTCCGACCCGGGCGCCGCACAGCGATGTGCCGACCGGTCACAAGGACGAAGGCAAGGTCGGCGCGGGTCTGTTCGACCCGAAGCAGCTGCTGAAGTCGCTGCCGGACGCCTGCCGCAAGCTCGACCCGCGGGTGATGGTCAAGTCGCCCGTCATGTTCGTGGTCCTCGTCGGCTCGGTCCTGACGACGATCTTCTCCTTCAAGGACCCAAGTGACTGGTTCGGCTGGGCGATCAGTGCCTGGCTGTGGCTGACCGTCATCTTCGCCAACCTGGCGGAGGCCGTCGCCGAGGGCCGCGGCAAGGCGCAGGCCGACACCCTGCGCAAGGCCAAGACCGACACCGTCGCGCGCCGTCTGGGCAAGGACGGCAAGACCGAGGAGCAGGTGCCCGGCACCGAGCTCACGATCGGCGACCTGGTCGTGTGCGAGGCGGGCGACATCATCCCCGGCGACGGTGACGTCGTAGAGGGCGTTGCGAGTGTCGACGAGTCGGCGATCACCGGCGAATCGGCGCCCGTCATCCGTGAGTCCGGCGGCGACCGCTCGGCCGTCACCGGCGGTACGAAGGTCCTCTCCGACCGCATCGTCATCAAGATCACGACGAAGCCCGGCGAGACCTTCATCGACCGGATGATCGCCCTGGTCGAGGGCGCCGCCCGGCAGAAGACGCCCAACGAGATCGCGCTGAACATCCTGCTCGCCTCGCTGACGATCGTCTTCCTGCTCGCCTGTGCCACGCTGCCGCCGTTCGCGGACTACGCGGGCACCCACCTCACGATGGTCGTGCTGGTGGCCCTCCTGGTCTGTCTGATCCCGACCACGATCGGCGCGCTCCTGTCCGCGATCGGTATCGCGGGTATGGACCGACTGGTGCAGCGCAACGTTCTGGCGATGTCGGGCCGTGCGGTCGAGGCCGCAGGTGACGTGTCGACGCTGCTGCTGGACAAGACCGGCACCATCACGCTCGGCAACCGCCAGGCGTCGGAGTTCGTGCCGGTGTCCGGCACCACCGAGGCCGAGTTGGCGGATGCCGCGCAGCTTTCCTCGCTGGCCGACGAGACGCCCGAGGGCCGTTCCATCGTCGTGCTGGCGAAGGAGAAGTACGGTCTGCGCGAGCGCCACCAGGGCGAGCTGGCCAATGCCGAGTGGATCGCCTTCACCGCCCAGACCCGCATGTCGGGTGTCGACGTGGACGGGCGCAAGACCCGTAAGGGCGCGGCCGGTTCGGTCATCACCTGGGTCAAGGAGCAGGGCGGTACCGTCTCCGAGGACGCCGACACCCTCGCCAACCGCATCTCGGAAGCCGGTGGCACCCCGCTGCTCGTGGCTGTCGAGGACGACAACGGTGCCCGGATCCTGGGCGTCATCCATCTCAAGGACGTCGTCAAGGAAGGTATGCGCGAGCGGTTCGACGAGCTGCGCCGCATGGGCATCAAGACGATCATGATCACGGGCGACAACCCGCTGACCGCCAAGGCGATCGCGGAAGAAGCGGGCGTCGACGACTTTCTCGCGGAGGCCACTCCCGAGGACAAGATGGCCCTGATCAAGCGGGAGCAGGCCGGCGGCAAGCTGGTCGCGATGACCGGTGACGGGACGAACGACGCCCCGGCGCTCGCGCAGGCGGACGTCGGCGTGGCCATGAATACGGGTACGTCGGCCGCGAAGGAGGCCGGCAACATGGTCGACCTCGACTCGAACCCGACCAAGCTCATCGAGATCGTCGAGATCGGCAAGCAACTCCTCATCACCCGGGGCGCGTTGACGACGTTCTCCATCGCCAACGACGTCGCGAAGTACTTCGCGATCATCCCGGCGCTGTTCGCGGCGGTCTACCCGGGCCTGGACAAGCTCAACATCATGAACCTGTCCTCGCCCGACTCCGCGATCCTGTCGGCCGTCATCTTCAACGCGCTGGTCATCATCGCGCTGGTCCCGCTCTCCCTGCGGGGTGTGCAGTACAAGCCTGTGAGCGCGGACAAGATGCTGCGGCGCAACCTCACGATCTATGGCCTCGGCGGCCTGATCGCGCCCTTCATCGGTATCAAGATCATCGACCTCCTCATCTCCCTCATTCCCGGGATCGGCTGACCGCCATGAACAACTCGGTTACGAATACTGTCCGGTTGCTCTGGGCGGGCCTGCGTGCCCTCCTCGTGCTGACCCTGGTGACCGGCGTCATCTACCCGCTGGTGGTCACCGGCATCGCCCAGGCACTGTTCAACAGCAAGGCGAACGGCTCGGAGATAAAGGCGGACGGCAAGATCGTCGGCTCGTCCCTGATCGGACAGTCGTACAACCTGCCGCTGAAGAAGGGCCAGGAGACCCCGGACCCGGATCTGAAGTGGTTCCAGGGCCGCCCGCAGAACGGTCTCGGCACCAACAGCGTCAACACGCAGTACTCGTTGATCCTGTCCGGAGCCACCAACCTCTCCGCCGACAGCAAGGTGCTCCTCCAGCAGGTGAAGGACGCCAAGGCCGCCGTCATCAAGGACAACTCGGTGCCCGGCTACACGGTCAAGGCGTCCCAGGTGCCCGCCGACGCGGTCACGTCCTCCGGCTCCGGCCTCGACCCGAACATTTCCCCGGACTACGCGGACATCCAGGTCCACCGCATCGCCGAGAAGAACGGCCTGTCCGTCGCCCAGGTGCAGAAGCTGGTCGACGAGCACACCGACGGCCGTACTCTCGGCTTCATCGGTGAGCCCACAGTGAACGTCCTCGAACTCAACATCGCGCTCAAGTCCCTTGTGACGAAGAGCTGATGGCGTTACGCGACGATCCGTGCGGGAGTCGGCGGCCGGGGAGACGTCCCGGATCCGCCGACTCCCGTCGCATTGAGGCCGGTTGTGCTGTTCCCGGACTTCGCGACTGCCCGTACGACACGAAAGGCGTACACCCATGACCAGGGTGTTGGTGGTGGAGGACGACCCGCAGCTCGTACGGGCCCTCGTAATCAACATGCAGGCACGCCATTACGGAGTCGACGCGGCGCCCGACGGCGCCACGGCGCTCCGGCTGGCGGCGGCGCGGCAGCCGGACGTGGTGATGCTCGACCTCGGGCTGCCCGACATGGACGGCGTCGACGTCATCAAGGCGCTGCGTGGCTGGACCCGGGTCCCGATCCTGGTGCTCTCGGCCCGGCAGGCGTCGGACGAGAAGGTCGCCGCGCTCGACGCGGGCGCGGACGACTACATCACGAAGCCGTTCAGCATGGACGAACTCCTGGCCCGGCTACGGGCCGCCGTCCGCCGTAGGGAGGACACACCACTCGTTCCCGAAGCGACCGTGGTGGAGACCGACGAGTTCACTGTCGATCTGCGTGCCAAGAAGGCCACGCGGGGCGGACACGACATCCGGCTCACTCCGACCGAGTGGCACCTGCTGGAGATCCTGATCACTAACCCCGGCCGGCTGATCACCCAGAAGCACCTGCTTCAGGAGGTCTGGGGGGTGTCCCAGAGCAACAAGACCAACTACCTGCGGGTCTACATGGCGCAGCTCCGCCGCAAACTGGAGACGGACCCCGCCCACCCCCGCTATCTGATCACCGAGCCCGGCATGGGCTACCGCTTCGAAGGATGAACATGGGACGCGGCAAGCTCCGGATCTACCTCGGCGCGGCACCCGGCGTCGGCAAGACGTACGCGATGCTCTCCGAGGCACACCGGCGCGTGGAACGTGGCACCGACTGCGTGATCGCCTTCGTGGAGCACCACGGCCGGCCGCGCACCGAGGTGATGCTGCACGGTCTGGAGGAGATCCCGCGCAGGGAACTGGAGTACCGCGGGACGACGTTCACCGAGATGGACATCGACGCCATCCTGGCCCGGGACCCCCAGGTGGCGATGGTCGACGAACTGCCCCACACCAATGTCCCCGGCTCCCGCAACACCAAGCGCTGGCAGGACGTTGAGGAACTCCTCGCCGCTGGCATCGACGTCGTCTCAACCGTCAACATCCAGCATCTGGAGTCGCTGGGCGACGTCGTCGAGTCCATCACCGGCGTACGGCAGCAGGAGACCGTGCCGGACGAGGTGGTGCGCCGGGCCGATCAGATCGAGCTGGTCGACATGTCGCCGCAGGCGCTGCGTCGTCGTATGGCGCACGGCAACATCTACAAGCCGGACAAGGTCGACGCGGCGCTGTCCAACTACTTCCGGCCCGGAAACCTCACCGCCCTCCGCGAGCTGGCGCTGCTCTGGGTGGCCGACCGGGTCGACGCCTATCTGACCGAGTACCGCAGTGAGCATCAGGTGTCGACGATCTGGGGCTCGCGGGAGCGGATCGTGGTGGGCCTGACCGGAGGGCCGGAGGGCCGGACACTGATCCGCCGGGCCGCGCGCCTCGCCGAGAAGGGCGCCGGCGGCGAGGTGTTGGCGGTCTACATCTCCCGCAGCGACGGCCTGACCTCCGCCTCGCCCAAGGAACTGGCCGTCCAGCGAACCCTGGTGGAGGATCTGGGCGGCACCTTCCACCAGGTCGTCGGCGACGACGTCTCGGCCGCGCTGCTGGACTTCTCGCGCGGGGTGAACGCCACGCAGATCGTGATGGGTGTCTCCCGGCGCAGGAGCTGGCAGTACGTGTTCGGGCCCGGCGTCGGCTCGACGGTCGCCCGTGAGTCCGGACCCGATCTCGACGTCCACCTCATCACGCACGACGAGGTGGGCAAGGGACGCGGACTGCCCGTGAACCGGGGCGCGCGGCTCGGCCGGTCCAGGCTCATCTGGGGCTGGCTCGTGGGCGTGCTGGGCCCCGTCCTGCTCACCCTTCTGCTGACCAGCGCCACCCCGGCTGTCGGCCTCGCCAACGACATGCTGCTCTTCCTCACCCTGACCGTCGCGGCGGCTCTGCTCGGCGGACTCCTCCCCGCGCTGGCCTCGGCGGCGGTGGGATCGCTGCTGTTGAACTGGTACTTCACCCCGCCCGTCCACACGTTCACCATCGCCGACCCCAAGAACATCGTCGCCATCGCGATCTTCGTCGGTGTGGCCGTCTCCGTGGCCTCGGTGGTGGACCTCGCCGCCAGGCGCACCGATCAGGCGGCCCGGCTGCGCGCCGAGTCGGAGATCCTGTCCTTCCTCGCGGGCAACGTGCTGCGCGGCGAGACCAGCCTGGAGGCTCTGCTGGAGCGGGTGCGGGAGACCTTCGGCATGGAGTCGGTGGCGCTGCTGGAACGGGCCGGCGAGCTGGATCCGTGGACCTGCGCGGGCAGTGTCGGCCCCCGCCCCTGCCAGAACCCCGAGCACGCGGACGTCGATGTGCCGGTCGGCGACCACATGTCCCTGGCCTTGTCGGGGCGCGTACTGCCGGCCTCCGACCGCCGGGTGCTCGCCGCGTTCGCCGCCCAGGCCGTCGTCGTCCTGGACCGCCGGCGCCTACAGCAAGAGGCCGACCAGGCCAAGGAGTTGGCCGAGGGCAACCGCATCCGCACCGCGCTGCTGGCCGCCGTCAGCCACGACCTCCGTACCCCACTGGCCGGGATAAAGGTGGCCGTCACGTCTCTGCGCTCCGACGACGTCGACTGGTCGGAGGAGGACCGGGCGGAGCTCTTGGAAGCCATCGAGGCGGGCGCCGACCGCCTCGACCAACTGGTGGGCAACCTGCTCGACATGTCCCGCCTGCAGACCGGCACGGTGACCCCCATCATCCGCGAGACCGACCTCGACGAGGTCGTGCCGATGGCGCTGGTCGCGGTGCCGGAGGACAGTGTGGAGCTGGACATCCCGGAGACGCTGCCCATGGTCCACGTGGATCGGGGGCTGCTGGAGCGGGCCGTCGCCAACATCGTGGAGAACGCGGTCAAGTACAGCCCGCCGGAGGAGAAGGTCCTCGTGTCGGCGAGCGCCATCGCGGACCGGGTCGAGGTGCGCGTGGTGGACCGCGGGCCGGGTGTCCCCGACGAGGCCAAGGACCGCATCTTCGAGCCCTTCCAACGCTATGGCGACTCTCCGCGCGGCGCCGGGGTCGGCCTCGGCCTGGCCGTGGCCCGCGGCTTCACGGAAGCCCTGGGCGGCACCCTGAGCGCGGAGGACACACCGGGCGGCGGACTCACGATGGTGCTCAGCCTGCCGACAGCACCGGAGCGCCGGCCGGAGCAGCCGGATCTGTCGGCCGCAGTCACGCCCTGAAGGGCGAGGCTCGACGGCCTCGGACAGCGGGCGGGACGGCCTCAGCGCCTGTGTTTGATGCTGGCATGACAGCTTGTTTGGTCGGTGTGCTTGCGAGAGCGTCATCCTTGTCGGACGTCGTGTGGAAGATGCTGCGATGCCGGAGCGGTTGTCGGCCTGCGCAGGAGTGCGCTTGGCAGTTGACGGATGACAGTCGTCGGTTCGTGGCGGAGAACTGGCGGCTCAGGTTGCTGCGTTCCTGTTTGAGTCATCTCGTGGCTTCGTAGGTGGACAACCGACTCCAGTTGTAGGCAGGTTCTGACTCCATCTGCCGGGTGGCACAAGACCTTGACGGTTTCCCTGACGTGCGCAGCCGCCGGCGTCAGTGCTGCGCGACCGCCGCGTCTGAGCAGCCTCACCCGAACGCCGGACAGTGAAATGCCTCGGACTGGCAGCGGCCGCCATGGAGTCGCGGTGGACGGCCGGCGCCGACGTCGCGCCCTGTGATCAGACCCAGTGGGGGTCTCCGGAAGTCGGTGACTGTGACGATCGGGTCCAGGCCGGGCCGGACGGGGATCTTGGTGTCCGGGGGCGGGGTGAGTCGTTCTTGCTGGTGGCGGTCGTCCGGACCGCCCTTCACCGAGGGATCTTCTGTTGACGACTCAGCCTGTCCGTGTCGTGTTCCGCTCTGCCTCGCGCGCCGCGCCCGCTGTCGGTGAAGGACTTCGGGTGGCGCTGTACCAGGGCCAGGGCTCGGTCGGCAGCCAGCAGGCGGTGGAGCAGAACCTGGAGCGTCTGGACGAGGTGACCGCGCTGGCGGCGGACTACGGCTGTCAGGTGGTGGTCTTCCCGGAGAAGTACACCACCGGCTACGCGATCGGCCCCCAGCAGTGCCGCGAGCTGGCCGAGCACCGCGAGGGCCCCTCGGTCGAGCGTGCGCGGCTGGCGGCCAAGGAGAACGCCCTGGCCGTGGTCCTGCCCTACCCCGAACGCGACGGGGACGCGTTCTACGACTCGATCAGCATCATCGCCGCGGACGGGCTGGTGGCGGCTAACTACCGCAAGACCCACCTGTACGGGGCCGCCGAGCGGCGCAACTACTCCTTCGGCCAGGACCTGCCGCCCGTGGTCAGCCTGAACGGCATCGGAGTCGGCGTGCTCAACTGCTACGAGTGCGAGTTCCCGCCGCTGTACCAGTACCTCGCTGGGCACGGGGCCCAGGTCGTGCTCGGGCCCACCGCCGCCGACGGGCACTTTCGCCTGGCCGACGGCACCATGAGCCAGGTGCCCTACCAGGACGCCACCCGCCACATCATCCCCGCCATGGCCGGCATCTGGCGCCTGTTCATCGCCTACGCCAACCGCCGCGGCTGGGAACAGGTCCCCGCAGGCTCCTGGCAGTACCAGGGCAACTCCGGCATCTGGGCCCCCGACGGCGAACCCCTGATCGCCGCCACCGCCGAAGACCGCCACCACGACTGCCTGCTCATCGCCGACTGCCTCCCCGCCACCGTCCCGCCCTTCAGCCCCGAAGGCCACCACCCCACCGAC
>NZ_JBLTJC010000109.1:0-29771 GCF_048158785.1 Streptomyces colwelliae
GGTGGTCCAGCAGAGCGAGTTCGGCGCGGCGCGGGAGGCCCTCCCAGTCGCCCTCCGTGCCGACCGCGAACGCACCGAGCCGGGCGGCCGTGTCGAGCCTGACCGACGGCCCCGCGCCCGCGAGGAGCCACCGGGTCCTCCAGGCTCACCGGGTTTTCATGGTTCACCAGTTGAGGTGCAGGGCGTACGGGGAGCGGTGGATCATCGTCGGCCGCATGGTGACCGGACGGTCCTGCGCCAGCCGTAGGCCGGGGAGGCGGCTGGTCAACTCCTCCAGGGTGAGGCGGAGTTGTTCGCGGGCGAGTTGGGAGCCGGGGCAGCTGTGCACACCGAAGCCGAAGGCGAGGTGGCGGCTCGGGGTGCGGGTGATGTCGAACGTGCCGGCGCGCGCATGACGTCTCTCGTCACGGTTGGCCGCGCCGAAGGCGACGAACAGCGCTGCTCCGGCGGGTAGTTCGGTGCCGGCGAGGACGAGCGGCCGGGTGGTGACCCTGCGGAAGCCCTGAAGCGCGGTGTCGTAGCGGGCCGCCTCCTCGATCGCGGCGGGGATGCGCTCGGGCTCGGCGCAGAGCAGCTCCCACTGGTCCCGGTGCCGGAGGAGATGCAGGACGGTCGTGCCGATGAGCGCGGTGGTGGTGAGATGACCGGCGATGAGCAAGTTCTGGAGGTGGGCGACGAGTTGGTGCCTGTGCTCCAGGGTCAGGTCGCCGCCGTCCCCCTCCTCGGTCACCGAGGCGATCAGTTCCGTACAGAGGTCTTCGCGGGGCTGTGCGTGCCGCTCCCGCACGTACCGGTCGAGGGTGTGCTGCATCGCGACGACGTCGTTGGCGGCGGCGATCTGCTCGTCCTCCTCCAGCGGGCGGAAGAGCAACTCCTCGGCGCGATGGCCCCCGTGGACGGCCCCGGGCACGTCGGCGGGGGCGAGGCCGACGATCCTGCCGACGACCTCGCCGGGCAGCCGCCTGGCGTACGCCGACATCAACTCGACGTGCCCGTCCTTGGCGAACGTGTCGACGAGGGCGGCGGCGCGCTCGGCGGCGTAGGGCAGGACGGCCGTGACGCGGGCCGGTGAGAGGCCGCGGACGACGGGTGCGCGCAGCTGCTGGTGCTGCGCGCCGTCCGCGGTGACGACGACGGGCCGCCCGCCGAACCCGCCGCCGAGGACGGCGAGCGCGGCGGGCGCCGGCAACACGTCGGGCCGTAGGGCCATCGCTGAGGAGAAGTCCTCGGGGCGGCGCAGGACTTCGCGTACGTCGGCGTCCCGGGCCACGAGCCAGGCGTCGAGTTCGGCGAGGTGGGTGAGGCCCTCGGTCTGCCGTGCCCGGGTGTAGGCCGGGTACGGGTCGCGCTGCAAGTCGTCGAGCCTGGCGTGCAGTTGGCGGTCCACGGGACGCCCTCCGACCGTTGGCGTGATGCGGTGCGGGTCGCGCTCATCGTGCCGTACGGGTGCGCGGGTGCGGTAGGGAACTTCCGGGCAGGGCGGCCCAGTTGGTCAGAACACCACCGTCCAGCCCTCCCGTGCGGCCTGGTCGGCGGTGTACGAAACGCCGTGCACCTTGAGGCCGTTCGCGTCGAGGAGGGTGATCTCGCCGCCCTGGTTGCCGAGTTGGACGCCGTCGGTGAGCGGGACGAGCAGGGTGGCGCCCGCGGCGAGGGGGCCGGGCGGTACCGCGCAGGAGTGGCCGAGCCGGTCGCGGACGCGCCAGCCGGTCGGATCGAGGGGATCGGGCGAGGCGTTGAGGAGCGTGACGCTCTCCGGCTCGGGTGCCGGGCCGCGCGGGTTGACCAGAGCCGCGACGACGCGTACGGGCTGGCTGCCGGGGTCGGGGCGCGAGCCGTCGGTGTCCTCCAGGGTGTGGCCGGTGGTGTCGTCGGTGTGCCAGGACTGGCTCTGGAAGGCGAGGAAGATGCCGACCCAGCGCGACTGTGCCGGGAAGTGGATGAGGAGGCCGCCGTCCTGCCAGACCCCGTCGTCGCCGCTGAAGCGGCGGCTGTTGCCCTGGTTCATGTGGATGTCGTGGACGCCGTTGCCCGGCAGGAAGCCGAACACCTTGTCCTTGACGGTCGGTTCGGGGCCGAAGCGCTCGCCGAAGACGTACAGCCGGGCGTCCGGGTCGTCCACCGCGCGACGTACGTAGTGGTCGAGGAGGTCGGCGAGGTCGTTGTCGGGACCGCTCGCGTCCGGCGGGAGGGTGCGCAGCTGCGCCGGGTCGAAGAGGTTGCCGCGCACGAAGTCGAGGTTCGGGCCGCCGGGGCCGGGCAGCAGGGTGTTCCAGCCGCTCGGGAGGCCCTCCAGGCGGGCCGTGACCGGGTGTTGGAAGTCCTCGCTGACGAGGTAGAGCAGCTCGGAGGGCCGCTCCGCTGACAGGACGTTCACGGCGGCCCGGAAATGTGTGCCCGAGTCGTCCGTGAGATGGATCTGGTAGTGCGGTGTCCCGGCGGCGCCCTCGCGCCTCGTGTCCACCGCGCGCGTGATCAGTACGCCGTAGGCCTTCAGTGGCATGACGACCAACTCCCCCTGCGGGCAGGCGGGATGCCCGCCCATGGGACAAAGCGTAGGGGGGAGGCGGCCGCTCCGGCCGGGACGCGGGGAAACTCGGGGCGGCCGTCCGGTGTACGTCTTCGTACCTGTGAACCGCTAGGCCATGGGTGTGAGCCGCCGATGAAAGCGCCGCCGATCAAGAAGCGTTCTCTACGATCCATACATGGTCAACTTCCGTCTCGAACGCACAGCTCCGCTTCCCCTCGAGGAGGCGTGGCGCCGGTTGACGGAGTGGCCACGCCACGCCGATGTGGTCCCGCTGACCCGGGTCACCGTGGTCACTCCCCCGCCGACCCGAAAGGGCACGGTCTTCGTGGCCCGCTCCGGGCTCGGCCCGCTCGGCTTCGACGACCGGATGGAGGTCACCGTGTGGCGCCCGCCGATGGACGACGAGCCCGGCCTGGTCCGGCTGGAGAAGCGCGGGCGGGTCGTCACCGGCTGGGCGGAGATCGAGGTGCGGCCGGGGCCGGGGGGCCGTAGCCGCGTGATCTGGCAGGAGGAGTTGGCGGTCCGCTTCCTGCCGCGGCTCTTCGACGGGCCGCTGCGGTGGGCGGCGCGGTCGATGTTCGGGCGGGCGGTGAACGGGCTGTTGAGACGGCCGTAGCGGACCCGGTCCTTGCGCCCGCTCAACGTCCTTGCTTCTTCCGGCCGCTCAGCGTTCTTGCTTCTTCCGGCCGCTCAACATCCTTATTTCTTGCGGCCGTTCAGCGCTCTCAGTCCTTGCGGAGCCCTTACGGATTCAGTCCTTGCGGAGTCAATCCTTGCGGCCGGTCGCCGCGACCGTCACGCCCAGGCCGATCATCGTGAGGCCGCCGATGCCACCCACCGCGGACAGTCGGCGCGGTGAGCGCGCGAACCAGTCGCGTGCGGTGGCGGCGACCAGTCCCCACACGCTGTCCGAGGCCACGGCGATGAGGTTGAAGACGAGGCCGAGCAGCAGCATCTGGTTGGTGACGTGGCCCTGTTCGCGGTCCACGAACTGGGGCAGTACGGCGGCGAAGAACACGATCGTCTTGGGGTTGGCCACCCCGACGGCGAACCCCTCCCACAGGGTGCGCAGACTGCCGCGCGGGGCCGACTCCTCCCCGGCGAACGCGGCCCGCAGCGAGCCTCGTTGACGCCACGCCTTCACCCCGAGGTACATGAGATAGGCGGCGCCGGCGAGCTTCAGCGCCGTGAAGACGAGCACCGAGCGCTCCACCAGCGAACCGACGCCGAGCGCGACGGCCACGACGAGCAGGTAGGCGCCGAGCGTGTTGCCCACCACGGTGGTCAGCGCGGCCCGGCGGCCGTGGGCCAGCGCCCGCCCGATCACGAACAGCACGCTGGGGCCGGGGACGATGATCAGCAGGAAGGACAGGGCCGCGAAGGCGAGCAGTCGGTCGGTGGACACCATGGGGCCATGGAAGACGGGGGCACCCTGGGCCCGCAACCCATTTCCCGCCGGCCGGGTCTCGATGTCCGATGGCAGTCACCGACGCTCTAGTGTGATGGACCTGAACGGCCCTTGCGGGCACGGGAATCAGGAAAGGTGACCGGCGGATGTCGCTTCGCCCTGGGGACGCGGAGACCATAGGCGGCTACACGCTGCTCGACCGGCTCGGCAGCGGCGGGATGGGCGTGGTGTATCTCGGGCGGTCGGCCTCGGGACGGCAGGTCGCGGTCAAGATCGTGCACGCGCAGTACGCGCTGGACGAGGAGTTCCGGGCCCGCTTCCGGCAGGAGATCGCAGCCGTCCGCCGGGTGAGCGGAGCGTTCACCGCGCCCGTCGTGGACGCCGACCCCGACGCCGAAGTCCCCTGGATGGCCACGCTCTACGTGCCCGGCCGCACCCTGGCCGAAGTCGTCGAGAAGGACGGCCCGTTGGCCGGGCAGGCGCTGCGCACGCTGACGTTGGGGCTGGTCGAGGCGCTGCGGGACATCCACCAAGCGGGCGTCGTACACCGGGACTTGAAGCCGAGCAACGTCCTGCTCGCCGAGGACGGGCCCCGCGTCATCGACTTCGGCATCTCCCGCGCCGCCGACAACCAGGCCCTGACCGTCACCGGTCGGTTGATCGGCACCCCGCCCTTCATGTCCCCGGAACAGTTCGCCGCACCCCGGGACGTCACCGCCGCCTCCGACGTTTTCTCCCTCGGCTCCCTGCTCGTGTACGCGGCCACCGGCAACCGCCCCTTCGACGGCGCCAGTCCGTACCTGACGGGTTATCAAGTGATGTACGAGCAGCCCCGGTTGGACGGAGCACCCGAGCCGCTGCGGAGCATCGCCGAGCGCTGCCTCGACAAGGACGCGACCAGGCGACCCCGACTCGACGAGCTCCACCGCCTGTTGCTCACCCTGTCCGACTCCACCGCCCCGGACTTTTCGAGCCCGGCACGCTCCCGCCCGGACATCCCGACCGTTCCGGACGGCGGAGGGCGCCCGCGCCGCGCCCGACGCGTCGTCATCGCCCTCGCCGCCTCGCTCGCCGTCATCGGGCTCAGCCTGACGACCCTGCACTGGATGTCGGACCGCGACACGGACTCGGGCACGCCCGCCGCGTCCACGTCCTCGGCGTCCCCCGCCGCCGTGTCCCTGCCCACCGGCTGGAAGCCGTGGCGGGCGAGCCTTCTCACCGCCAAGACCGGCAACCCCCTCGACTACGGCGAGTCCGGCTGCGTGGCGGGCGGCGGCAGCGCCGTGTACTGCGCCGGTACCGGGTTCACGGTCACCGCGCTCGACGCCGCCTCCGGGAAGATCGACTGGCGGTCGGGCACCAGCCCGGAGACCTCACGCCCCATCGGCGTCCGGGACGGCCGCGTCTACACCTACGTCAAGCCGGACTCGTCCCAGACCTACATCGCGCGGCGCCTGGTGGCCCTGGACGCGAAGACCGGCGGCCGGCTGTGGGAACACCCGGTCAGCGAGGACCGGAACGCCGTCCTGTTCGACGGCGGAATCCTCGCGATGGACGAGAACGCCACGAAGTTCGTCGCCTACGACGAGAAGGGCCGCGAGCTGTGGACCGCGCCCGCCGAGTCGTCGGCCGGGGACGCCTGCACCGCGGCCGTACTGGGCGGCACGCCGTACGGCCTGTGCACTCCGACGGACGATCCCGCCAAGGGCGGAGTCGGCCTGCTGCACCTGAACCCGGTGGACGGCACGTCGAAGGAGATCGCCCAACTGCCCACGGGTGCCGACCCGTTGGGCGTGGTCGGCGGGCGGTTGACGTTCGCGGTACCGAAGTTGGCGGAGGGCTCCTTCGGGAGCGGCGAGGACCAGCCGTACACCACCCTGGAAGAGGTGGACCCTGCCGGCGGGGGCCGGCGGGTCCCGCTGCCGGCCGCCACGCGCGGCACACCCTTCCTCGTCGAGGGCGTCGTCCACTTCGTCCGCCCCGACGGCACGGTCACCGCCGTCCGCGCGGCCGACGGCAAGCGCCTGTGGCAGCGGGAGACGGACATCGAGAACCTGTCGGCGCCGGTACTCTCCGCGAAGTCCGACACCCTCTACTTCTCGAACCGGTTCGGCCGTCTGCTGGCCCTGAACGCCGACACCGGCGAGGTGCGCCGGCGCACCTCGGCCCTCCAGAACCCCGGCGACTCCACGGCCGACACCGCGCCGTACATCCTGCTCGTCAAGGACGCCATCGTGGCGGTGGCGGGCGACACGGCCTTCTCCGTACGACCGGACCGGTCGGGAGCGATGGCGTCCGCGTCTACGACGGCGTATGGCCCAGGTTGGGACTCATGATGCGCGTGAGGTCTACAAACGGCGCGATTGCTACTGGACTCGGCTCCACCGGCGGTTCCAACGGCTCATAGTTCTGGCCGCCGTCGCCCAGTCTCCAGGTGTCTCTCTGCGCGTCAGAAGCAAGAGGTCCCCGCCCGTGCCCTGTTCCCCCTCGCCGAGCGCGAGCCTCGGGCGGGCGGCAAGGGACGCGACCAGCCGGGTCACCGCGCGCACCGACTCCACCTGGGCGATGACGAGGTTGGCGAGGGCCACCACCGTGCGCGGGTGGGTGCGCCCCAGCCGGAAGGCGAGCCGTTCGGTCACCGACTCCAAAGCGCCGACGGCCCTCAGCAGTCGCGCGGACGACCGTACGAAGCGGGCGAGTTCGAGCTGGGCCGCTGCGAGGTCGGCTTGGACGCCCAGAGCGCTCGGATGGTCGGCGCCCAGTAGCGCCGCGAGTCGCTGGCCGGCCACCTCCAGCGCCACAACTGCCTTGTCCAGGGACGGTGCGTCGCCGTCCTCCACCGCAGACTCGACGCGGGCCATCGCAACCGTGACGACCGCGAGAAAAGCTTGCGGGCTGTCCTCGTCGCCATCTTCGAGCAATGCCCACGTGGAGGCCGACAGTTCGTCGTACGCGACCCTGCGACTGTGCAGTGCGGCGCCGGGTTCTCTGCTCAGATGGACTTCGATGGTGGCGAGCAACTCCCGCAGTACGAGCTGCTCCTGGGGAGCACAGAGGTCCACGACCGTACGCGCCCGCCGTGCGTAGTCGCCCGCAGCACTCACGTCGTTACGGGCCAGCTCGACTGCGGCCAGATTGGCCAGGACGGCGGCCCGATCGTAAGGGTTCGGCGTCTCTGCCTCGCGCACGGCCCAGAGGACTTCGCGGGCTTTGTCGAGCCGTCCGAGGGAGGCTCCGAGCGCCGCGACGAGGCGCGCGCTCCGCACCGTCTCCGGTAACTCCAGCTTGTCCAGGCAGGTGTCCGCCAGCAAGTGGAACACTTGTCGTGCCTCGTCCCTCAGCCCCAGGTACAGCAGTTCGCGTCCCAGCCGTACCGCCGACTCGAACTCGGCTGCCCCGTGCGGTCGTAGGTCGCTGACGGTCACCATGTCGACGAACCGGACCAGGCCGGGCAGATGGGTGAAGCGTAGGCCTCCCGGGTCGCTGAGCGCCTCCTCGGCGCACGTGACGGCCTCGTCGAATGAGT
The DNA here is from genome assembly GCF_048158785.1 of Streptomyces colwelliae. Classification (NCBI taxonomy): domain Bacteria; kingdom Bacillati; phylum Actinomycetota; class Actinomycetes; order Kitasatosporales; family Streptomycetaceae; genus Streptomyces; species Streptomyces colwelliae. The sequence goes on from NZ_JBLTJC010000109.1 coordinate 7,465, forward strand.
CGATCACCGATCGCCCTCCTCTTGCAGCGCGTCGAAGAGGTCGTTCAGTACTCTGACCTGGTATGGCCGCAGTATCTGCGGGTCGACGAGACCCTGGGTCTCCAGCTGCCTCAGCCTGCGCAGTTGGTGCTCGGACAGGTCGAACTCCTCGTCCACCCGGGCGATCGCGGGACGCCGGGGTCTCCTCGGCGCGCCGTCGAGGAGCAGGCTCATCAGGGCGAACGCTGAGAGGTCCTCGAACACCCTGAACACGCTGTGGATCGTGGCGGCCGACAGGGGGTTGTCGCCGCCCGCGCCCAGACGTCCGGCGGTCTCGGGCTCCAGAAGGATGCCCACGAGCTTGGGAGCGGTGCCTTCCCCGACGCGCTCGACCGGACCTCCAGCGTAGGTTTCATACGCGCACGGTTCCTGCTCGCTGGCCAGTTCCAGGACCGAGACGGCATGTCCGTCGCCGACCTGCCGGTCCATCGAGACGTCGCCGACAGTGCCGCCCAGCAGCGCGCTTGCGGGACCAGGCCGGTAGGGGGCGTGCCAGACGTCCCCCTTGGTGGCATGGTCGGCCAAGGGGGTGGCGTAGTCATCTCCGTCACCGGGGTACAAGGAGAGAAGCGTCAGCCCCAGATCCTCGGCCACGTCGCGAACACTTCCTTGGAGTGGTCGGCCGTCCGAGGTGCGCAGTTCGACGGAGTCGCCAACCTGTGCACCGGGCAGACAGCATGTCGTGGTCAGAGCGAAATCCCTGGTCAACAGAAAGCCGCCGCCTCGCAGACCACCGTCGAACATGATGGCCACCCAGTATTCGTCATGTGCCATGGACTACCTCAACGTCTTGATGCTCAACGCCAGGACAGTGAAAGCATTTTGACGCAGCTTCAGTCACGGGGGCCTCGTTCGGCAGCGCCTCACGTCGAGCGTACCGCCGGGAGAGACAGCGTGCCCCGCTGTCGACGGGTCCGGTGGCCTGCGCCGGTCCGTCAGTTCCGGCCCAGGACCCGGCGGGCACCCGCGATCACCGCCGTCGCCAGGACCCAACCGGACACGGTCAGGAAGAGGGCTACGGCCTTGTCCACGCCCACCGGGTCCCAGGCCCCGCGGTAGCCGAGGCTCGCGACCGGGACAAGCAGGTCGAGGCTATAGAGGACGGGATCCCAGACACGCCCCGAGGTACCGGACACTGAATGCGGATGATGGTGCGCGAACCACAGGGAACCCGCCGCGACGAGGGACAGCAACCACGCCAGGGCCCGGCGGGGTGCGTATCCGTAGCCGAAGAGCACATCCTGCAGGGCACCCCAGACTCGGCCCGAGATGCGGTCCTGCCGACGCAGATGACGTTCGCCAGCATGCCGTACGGTACGCGCCGCGCGTTGGTCGCCGATGGCGTCGTACGACTTCGCCAGTTGCTCGAAGGTGCCGGAACCTGCGTGGATGTCCCGGGTCAACCAGCCAATGCGGGCTCCGACTTCGACAGGACCGGCTGTTTCGAGACGCTTGTAGGAGAAGCCCTCCAGATGCAGTCGGCCCGGTGTCGGCCAGGTCTCGGCCGAGTCCACCAGGACGTCGACCGTCGCGTCCCGAAGCACCACGTCCCCGGACGGCGCCTCCCGAAGGTCCACACGCAGACGCGGCGCGCGCAGCCTGCTGAGCAGGAGCGAGCCGCCCGGCCCGGCCAGGACGCTGTCGTGGAACGTCACGATGGCCCCGACCTCGGCCGCGCGCAGGAGTATTTGTCCGGTGCTGCGGAATCCCCAGTCCGCATACCAGCCGCCGCTGCACACCAGTCCGGTGGCGTCGATGCCGCCCACTTCGGCGGCGTGCAGGTTCACGGCGTAGGTGACGCGCCCGTCCCGCAGATACAGCGCTCCCGTGCTCCTCAGTTCCCGCGCGTGTACCGATCCCTCGACGACCAGGCGCGGGGCCAACAGGGACCAGGCGCCGACATGGGCCAGGGAGAGCTGATCGAGGACGAGGTTGCCGCCGATCCGCGCGTCCGCGAGCTGCACGGCACCCGTGACGGTTCCCTCCTGCAGTCGGCGCGGTGACCGCCTGCCCTCGCTGTCCGTCGGTTGGAGCAGCGGTTGCGGTGTGTCGCTGCCGTCTCCCACCCGGGCGCGGAACAGGCGCAGTTCACCGTCCAGAGTCAGACGGTCGGCGTGCAGAGCGGGCATGGTCGAGTCGGACAGGTCCACGTCGAGGGCGACAAGCCGGGTGAGGTCCACGGGGTCGTCGAAAACGCAGTCGATCAGGGCAAGCGGCACGTCCAGGCGGCACCGGCCGAGGTCGAGGGCGCCAGTGATGTGCAGACCCTCGTAGCGGAGTTCGGACGCCCCGGCTTCGTTCATCGTGATCGCGGTGCGCAGTACGGCGGCGTCGATCGTGCCGGAAAGCGCGCGTATGCCGCGAGTACGCCCGCGTCCGTTACGGCGTGACATGGTGATCCCCCTGGTCCTGCGCGACGCACGGTCCCGGCAAGGGTGATCCGGGCGTGGCCGCGCCCCTTCATACTGAGGCCATGCACCGTTCTTCTTCCAACGGTCCCGTCGATTCAGCGGACTCGGCACCGGTCGTGTTCGATGACGTGGTTGTCGACACTGCGCTCGCCGCCTGGCTGCGGCAGACCCACAAGGAACTCAGCGCGGTCACCCCACTCGACTCGGGCGGGAGCGGCGGGAGGCTCGTCTCGGGGTATGTCCGGGAAGTGGACCCCGACCAGCGGGGCGGCCGAGTGATCGTCAAACTGCTAGCTGCGTCTCCCGAGGCGGCCGAGGAGCCTCGGCAGCACAAGGCGGCGTTGCTCTCACGGACCGAGCGCAACGCGGATTTCATCACCCGACATCTGGTCGACGAGGCATACCCACCCCAACTGTTGGGCCACGCGTGGGTGATGTTCCAGCGTCCCGCAGGGGACGAGACAGTGACGCTCGCCGATCTCGGGCTCTCGCCGCGGCTGCCCCACATCGCGCGATCGATCGTCACGGCGGTACTCGGCGACTGGAATCCGGACGATCCGAAGGACGACAGCAGGTCGGCGGCGGACTTCGTCGTACAGCTCCTGGGCACACGCCTCGGCTCCGACGCCCCGCTGCGGGTCTGGGCCGACGACCGGCTCGGCCCGCAGGCGGAGATCTTGCCCTGGATCTCGCTGCCGGACCATCCCGCGCCGCTCCCCAACCCCCTTGTGCTGAACGAGGATTGCCCACTGGGTCAGTTCGAGGCCGGATTTCTAATGCACGGCCGTGCGCACGGGGACCTGCATCCGGGGAACATCATGGTGCCGCCTGAGGACGAGGCGAAGCCCGACGAGTTCACCCTCATCGATCTGTCGCGGTTTCACGACAGGGCGCCGCTGGTCCGGGACCCCGCGCATCTGTTGCTGTGTCTGGTAGCTAGGTTCCTGCCGCATCTCGGGGACGAGGCACGCGGCCAGCTCGTCACCGGTCTGCTGAGCCGCTCCGGCTGCGACGGACCGTTGGTCCCGCAAGGTCTGGCGGACACCGTGATCGCAGTACGCCAGGCCGCCTTCGACTGGGGTGCAGCCCGCGGGATCCAGACCGGCTGGCGCCGTCAGTGGTACCTGGCGCTCCTGGCCTGCGCACTGATGTTCACCGCACGCGAGCGGTACTCCGATCGTGACCGGTGGTGGTTCTACTGCCTGGCGGCGCACGCGGGGTGGGCGTATCTGGAGGAGCTGAAGGTCGATCGACCCATGGAGGCCCAACCGTTGAGCCTGAGGTGGGCCCAGGAGACCGGAAGCCCCTCCGCGACATCAAAGCGCGACGGCACAATCGCTCCCCTGTCCGCGCCCAGCCCCACACCGGCCGCCGACAACCCTGCCCATGCCATCCTCACGAAGATGTGGGAGACGTTCGCGCCTGCCCTGGAGCAGCTGGCCGGCGCGCGAATCCTCGATGTCAAGTTGCATCTAACGGATTACGTCAGGATAGAGGCCCTTGCTTTCAGGACGACCCTGGGAGCACTGACGATGACAGCGCCCCTTCCTGCAGCCGATCAGACGCACAGGGCCCTCGACCGGGTTCACGCCGCGCTGCGCAGAGTGGCGGACCAAGCTGCCAACGTGGGCACCTTCCTCGTACTCCCGAAGAAGATCCAGCTGATGGGATTGTTCCAGCAGACGCCAGGGGATCTGGCGCTCGGGAGCTTCGTGAACGCCCTGGACGATCTGCTCACCGCGATCCGCGACGCCAAGCTCGCTCTGCCCGTCCTACTCTCCTGAGCCACTCAGGCCACCGACCCAATCCTGCCCACCTTCGCCGCCGTCGCCTCGTGATGGATCGGCGTGTGCGCCCCGGTGAGTGAAATCCCGCTGCCGCCACGCCTGTTCGCGACGATCTCCGCGGCGATCGACAGGGCCGTCTCCTCGGGCGTACGAGCGCCGAGGTCGAGGCCGATCGGGGATCGCAGGCGGGCCAACTCCAGTTCCGTGACGCCGACTTCGCGCAGGCGATCGTTGCGGTCAAGGTGGGTGCGGCGGGAGCCCATCGCGCCGACGTACGCCACCGGGAGGCGGAGCGCGAGCTGGAGGAGGGGCACGTCGAACTTGGCGTCGTGGGTGAGGACGCACAGGACGGTGCGCGCGTCGACGTCCGTGCGGTCGAGGTACTTGTGGGGCCACTCGACGACGATCTCGTCGGCGTCGGGGAAGCGGGGCCGGGTGGCGAAGACGGGGCGGGCGTCGCACACCGTCACGTGGTAGTTCAGGAACTTGCCGACGCGGACCAGTGCGGAGGCGAAGTCGATCGCGCCGAACACGATCATCCTGGGCGGCGGCACCGAGGACTCGACCAGGACCGTGAGCGGGGCCCCGCAGCGGGAGCCCTGCTCGCCGATCTCCACCGTGCCGGTGCGGCCCGCGTCCAGGTAGGCGCCGGCCTCGGCGGCTACCGTGCGGTCCAGTTCGGGGTGGGCGCCGAACCCGCCGTCGTAGGAGCCGTCGGGGTGGACGACGATCGCGCGGCCCCGCAAGGGAGTTGGGCCGGAGACGATCCGGGCCAGGGCCGCCGCCCCGCCGCTCATCGCGGTCGAGAGGGCGGTGGTGATCACCGGGCGGGCGGGGTCGCCGGCCCGTACCGGTGTGACGAGGATGTCGATGACTCCGCCGCAGGTCAGGCCGACGGCGAAGGCGTCCTCGTCGCTGTAGCCGAAGCGTTCCAGGACGGTTTCGCCGTCCGCCAGCGCCTGTTGGCACAGTTCGTAGACCGCGCCTTCCACACAGCCCCCGGAGACCGAGCCGATCGCCGTGCCGTCGGTGTCCACCGCGAGGGCGGCGCCGGGCTGGCGGGGTGCGCTGCCGCCGACGGCCACCACGGTGGCGACGGCGAAGTCGCGGCCCTGCTCGACCCACCGGTGCAGCTCTTCGGCGATGTCCAGCATCTCGGTCTCCTAACGGGGTTGCGGGGAAGGGTAGTTGATGCGGGCTAGTGCACGCCCGCCCAGCTCTCGACCGGGTTGAGCGCGAAGTACACGAGGAAGATGACCGTCAGCCCCCACATGAAGGCGCCGATCTCCCGCGCCTTGCCCTGGGCGGCCTTGATGGCGACGTACGAGATGACTCCCGCGGAGACGCCCGCGGTGATGCTGTACGTGAACGGCATCACAACTACCGTCAGGAAGACAGGGATTGCCGTGGCCCGGTCGGCCCAGTCCACATGCCGGGCGTTCATCAGCATCATCGAGCCGATGACCACCAGGGCGGCGGACGCGACCTCTTGCGGGACGATCGCGGTGAGCGGGGTGAAGAAGAGACAGGCCGCGAAGAACAGGCCGGTGACCACCGAGGCGAGGCCCGTGCGCGCGCCTTCCCCGACCCCCGTCGCCGACTCGATGAAGACGGTCTGGCCGGAGCCGCCCGCCACGCCGCCGATCGCGCCGCCGGCGCCGTCGATGAACAACGCCTTCGACAGACCCGGCATCCGGCCCTTGGCGTCGGCTAGTTGGGCCTCGGTGCCGACGCCGATGATGGTGGCCATCGCGTCGAAGAAGCCGGCCAGGACGAGCGTGAACACGATCATGCCGACCGTCATCGCGCCGACCTTGCCCCAACCCCCGAACTCCACATGGCCGAAGAGCGAGAAGTCTGGCATCGAGACCGCGCTGCCGTGCAGTTCGGGGGCCGCGCCGCTCGCCCACTGCTTGGGGTCGATGACCCCGGCGGCGTTCAGGACCGCGGCGACGACCGTGCCGGTGATGATGCCGATGAGGATCGCGCCGGGCATGTTGCGAGCCTGGAGCATGAAGATCAGAAGCAGCGTGCCGGCGAACAACAGGACGGGCCAGCCCGCGAGTTCACCCGCCGGGCCGAGGGTGAGCGGGGTCGCCTTGCCCTGGTGCACGAAGCCGGACTTGTAGAAGCCGATGAGCGCGATGAACAGGCCGATGCCCATCGTGATGCCGTGTTTCAGCGCGAGCGGGATCGCGTTCATGATCATCTCGCGCAGGCCGGTGACGACGAGCAGCATGATGACCACGCCGTACATCACGCACATGCCCATCGCCTGCGGCCAGGTCATCTGCGGGGCGACCTGCGAGGAGAGCACGCCGGAGACGGAGAGTCCGGCGGCGAGGGCCAGGGGCACCTTGCCGACGAAGCCCATCAGGAGGGTGGTGAAGGCCGCCGCGAACGCGGTTGCGGTGATCAGGCCTTTCTGGCCGAGCGTGTCCCCCGCGACGTCCTTGCCGGACAGGATCAGGGGGTTGAGCAGCAGGATGTATGCCATCGCCATGAAGGTGGTGACACCGCCGCGCACCTCGCGCGCGACGGTCGATCCCCGCCGGGATATGTGGAAGTACCGGTCGAGCCAGGACCGGCCGGCCGGGACGCGGGTTCCTTCACCCGCGTCTTCGGCGGCGGTCCTGGGTTCCACTGACTGCTGGGTCATGGGGCCATCTCCCAAGGTTCACAGGGGCACCCGTCGGCCGCCTCGGCGGCGCGCGGGATTTGGGATGGACGACCCGGGGGACGGCCCGAGACGAACAATGGGGGTCCTGGGGGATCAACTCCCCCCAGGACGTCACCGGTTGGGACCCCGTGGGGTCATGTGCCCGTGAGGTGCTCCGGGCGTACCGGTGTCCTGTTCAGTTCCAGTCCCGTCGCGTTCCGAATGGCCGCTAGTACGGCCGGAGTTGACGACAGGGTGGGGGCCTCGCCGATGCCGCGGAGCCCGTACGGGGCGTGCTCGTCGGCGAGTTCGAGCACATCGACCGGAATGGTCGGGGTGTCGAGGATGGTGGGGATCAGGTAGTCCGTGAAGGAGGGGTTCCTGACCTTGGCGGTCTTCGGGTCGACGATGATCTCCTCCATGACCGCCACGCCGAGACCCTGGGTCGTACCGCCCTGGATCTGGCCGATGACGGACAGCGGGTTGAGGGCCTTGCCTACGTCCTGCGCGCAGGCCAGCTCGATCACCTTGACCAGGCCGAGTTCGGTGTCGACCTCGACGACGGCGCGGTGCGCGGCGAACGTGTACTGGACGTGCCCGAAGCCCTGTCCGGTGCGCAGGTCGAAGGCCTCGGTGGGGCGGTGCCGCCACTCGGCCTCGATCTCCACGGCCTCGCCTTCGAGGACGTCGACCAGATCGGCCAGCACCTCACCGCCGTCGGTGACCACCTTGCCGCCCTCCAGCAGGAGTTCGGCGGTGGCCCAGGCCGGGTGGTAGGTGCCGAGCTTGCGGCGGCCCATCTCCAGGACCTTCTCGCGGACCAGCTCGCAGGAGTTCTTGACCGCGCCACCGGTGACGTACGTCTGACGCGACGCCGACGTCGAACCCGCCGAACCCACCTGTGTGTCCGCCGGGTTGATCGTCACCTGGGTGACGCCCAGCTCGGTGCGGGCGATCTGCGCGTGGACGGTGACTCCGCCCTGGCCGACCTCCGCCATCGCGGTGTGCACGGTGGCCACCGCCTCGCCGCCGACAACCTCCATACGGACCTTGGCCGTCGAGTAGTCGTCGAAGCCCTCGGAGAAGCCGACGTTCTTGATGCCGACCGCGTAGCCGACACCTCGTACGACGCCTTCGCCGTGCGTGGTGTTGGACAGGCCGCCGGGCAACTGCCGTACGTCGGCGGCCTCTCCGGCCGCGAGCCACTGCTGCTCGGGCGGCATGGGCATCGCCTTGACGCGGCGCAGGAGTTCGGCGACCGGGGCCGGGGAGTCGACCGGCTGCCCGGTCGGCATGATCGTCCCCTGCTCCATCGCGTTGAGCTGACGGAACGCGACCCGGTCCATGCCCACCTTGTCGGCGAGCTTGTCCATCTGGGCCTCGTAGGCGAAGCACGCCTGGACCGCGCCGAAGCCGCGCATCGCGCCGCAGGGCGGGTTGTTGGTGTAGAGGGCGATGGCCTCGATGTCGACGTCGTCGATCACGTACGGTCCGGCGCCGAGCGAGGAGGCGTTTCCTACGACCGCCGGGGAGGCGGACGCGTAGGCGCCGCCGTCCAGGACGATGCGGGCCTTGAGGTGGGTGAGCTTGCCGTCCTTCGTGGCGCCGTGCTCGTAGTGGAGCTTGGCGGGGTGGCGGTGGACGTGGCCGAAGAAGGACTCGAAGCGGTTGTAGACGATCTTCACGGGCTTGCCGGTGCGCAGCGCGAGCAGGCAGGCGTGGATCTGCATCGACAGGTCCTCGCGACCGCCGAAGGCGCCGCCGACGCCGGAGAGCGTCATGCGGACCTTGTCCTCGGGCAGGCCGAGCACGGGCGCGATCTGGCGCAGGTCGGAGTGCAGCCACTGGGTGGCGATGTAGAGGTCGACACCGCCGTCCTCGGCGGGTACGGCGAGACCGGACTCCGGGCCGAGGAACGCCTGGTCCTGCATGCCGAAGGTGTACTCGCCCTCGACGATGAAGTCGGCGCGCTCCCGGGCGGCCGCCACGTCACCCCGGACGATCGGCTGACGGTGCACGATGTTCGGGTGCGGGACGTGGCCGATGTGGTGGTCGTCACGGCCCTCGTGGATGAGGATCGCGTCCGGCGCGGTCGCGGACAACTCGTCGGTGATGACCGGGAGTTCGCGGTACTCGACCTTGATCTTCGCGGCGGCGCGGCGCGCCGTCTCCGGGTGGTCGGCGGCGACGATCGCGACCGGCTCGCCGTGATGGCGGACCTTGCCGTGCGCGAGAACCGGGGTGTCCTGGATCTCCAGGCCGTAGTTCTTCACGTCGGTCGGCAGGTCGTCGTAGGTCATGACGGCGTAGACGCCCGGGGTCTTCAGCGCCTCGACCGTGTCGATGGAGACGATCTCGGCGTGCGCGACCGTGGAGCGCAGGATCTGGCCCCAGAGCATGTCCTCGTGCCACATGTCGGACGAGTACGCGAACTCGCCGGTGACCTTGAGGGTGCCGTCCGGGCGGAGCGTGGACTCGCCGATGCCGCCCTTGGTCTTGGAGCCCTGGGTGACCTTGGTGGGAGTGCCGATGGGGGCGCCTTTTGCGGAGATGCCAGACATGTCAGACCGCCTCTCCCTGCCGGGCGGCTGCCAGGCGTACCGCGTCCATGATCTTCTCGTAGCCGGTGCAGCGGCACAGGTTGCCCGAGAGCGCCTCGCGGATGTCCGCGTCGGTCGGGGTCGGGTTGTGCTCCAGCATCTCGTCGGCGGCGACGAGGAGTCCGGGGGTGCAGAAGCCGCACTGGACGGCGCCGGCGTCGATGAACGCCTGCTGGATGGGGGCGAGTTGGGTGCCCTCGCCGGTCTGCGAGTCGAGCGGTTTCGCCTGCCAGCCCTTGGCCTCGTCAACTGACGTACCGCAGGCTCCCGTTGCGCAACTCCCGTGCTCCGCGCGCTGCTTGGCGTAGTCCGCGAGCCCCTCGACCGTGACGACCTCGCGGCCCTCGACCTGACCGGCGGCGACGAGACACGAACACACCGGAATGCCATCCAGCCGGACCGTGCAGGAGCCGCACTCGCCCTGCTCGCAGGCATTCTTGGAGCCGGGCAGCCCCATCCGCTCACGCAGGACGTACAAGAGGCTCTCGCCCTCCCACACGTCGTCCGCTTCCTGCGGGCGGCCGTTGACCGTGAAATTGACGCGCATCAGGCGACTCCCTCCGTGCGGGCGGCGGTGCCGCGATAGGACTCCCAGGTCCAGGTCAGGGTGCGGCGGGCCATGATGCCGACCGCGTGCCGGCGGTAGCTCGCGGTGCCCCGGACGTCGTCGATCGGGTTGCAGGCGGCGGAGCACAGGTCCGCGAACTGCTTGGCGACCGACGGGGTGATGATCTTGCCGTTCTCCCAGAAGCCGCCCTCGTCGAGCGCCGCGTTCAGGAATTCCTCGGCGGCCTTCGCCCGTACGGGGGTCGGCGCGGCCGAACCGATGCCGGTGCGGACCGTGCGGGTGGAGGGGTGCAGGGCGAGGCCGAAGGCGCAGACGGCGATGACCATCGCGTTGCGGGTGCCCACCTTGGAGTACTGCTGCGGGCCGTCCGCCTTCTTGATGTGGACGGCCCTGATCAGCTCGTCGGGCGCGAGCGCGTTGCGCTTCACGCCGGTGTAGAACTCGTCGATCGGGATGAGCCGGGTGCCGCGCACCGACTCGGCCTCGACCTCGGCGCCGGCCGCGAGGAGCGCGGGGTGGGCGTCGCCGGCCGGGGAGGCGGTGCCGAGGTTGCCGCCGACGCCGCCGCGGTTGCGGATCTGCGGGGAGGCGACCGTGTGCGAGGCGAGGGAGAGGCCCGGCAGCTCGCCGCGCAGGTTCTCCATGATCCGGGTGTACGGGACCGAGGCCCCGAGCCGCACGCTGTCGGCGCCGACCTCCCACTCGTAGAGATCGCCGACGCGGTTCAGGTCGAGGAGGTACTCGGGCCGGCGGTGGTCGAAGTTGATCTCGACCATCACGTCGGTGCCGCCCGCGATGGGCACAGCGGTGGGGTGCTCGGCCTTCGCGGCGAGCGCCTCCTCCCAGCTGGCGGGGCGAAGGAAGTCCATGACCGGCTCTCTTCTTCGTCTCGTGGGTCGTACGGATCAAGCCAGTTCGTGTGCGGCGGGTCCGGCTCGTTCATGCGCTGTTAATGCAGCGTGAGGTCAGTACACAGCGCCGTGAGCGGAGCGGGTCAGTCACGGAAACCATGAAGGAGTTGGCTGGCCAGCACGGGCATCTTGTAGATTCATATGAACGGAGGCCATCAGTAACCCCTCCGATTCCCTGTGGAAACGTGGGAAACAGCCCCGCACGGCCCTGCACCCACAGCACCTCTTGGTTCATCGTAGTTTTCTAGACAAAGAACGGCGGCGACGGCGATGCGGCTGCGCGCACTTCTGGACACCGATGCGCTGGGGCTGCGGCTGCTCGGCGGCGCGGACGAGCTGGACCGCACGGTCCGCGGGGTGATGACCACCGACCTGCGCGACCCCAGCCGCTACCTCTCCGGCGGCGAGCTGGTCCTGACCGGTCTCGCCTGGCGCCGCGACGCCTCCGACACCGAGCCGTTCGTACGACTCCTGGTGACCGCCGGGGTGGCCGCGCTGGCCGCCGGCGAGGCCGAGCTGGGGGCCGTCCCGGACGACCTCGTAGCCGCTTGCGCCCGGCACCGGCTGCCGCTGTTCGCGGTCAACGAGTCGGTGGCGTTCGCGACGATCACCGAGCACGTCGTACGGCAGGTGTCCGGCGAGCGGGCCGGTGATCTCGCGGCCGTGGTGGACCGGCACCGCCGGATGATGACCTCGGGCCCCGCAGGCGGCGGCCCGGACGTGGTCCTGGATCTGCTGGGCTCCGACCTGGATCTGCGGGCGTGGGTGCTGTCGCCGACCGGGCGGCTCATCGCGGGTTCGAAGGTGTCGGGGCCCGCGCTGCCCGCCGACGTGTGCGCGAAGCTGGCCGCCGAGCAGCTGACCGCCGCCCGCACGGGCCGCCGGGGACCGCACCGGCTGGCGCTGGGCTCCTCGACGTACTCCCTCTTCCCGATCCGTGGCGGCGGGCGCTCCGCGCAGGGCTCGCGGGACGTGCGCGAGACGGTGCTGTCGGACTGGCTGCTCGCGGTCGAGGCGGACGCCGGGGACTGGCCCGACGAGCGCCTCGACCTGTTGCAGGGCGTGACGCAGCTGATCGCGGTCGAGCGGGACCGGCGGGACGCGGCGCGCACGGTCCGCAGACGGCTCGCGCAGGAGGTCCTGGAGCTGGTCCAGGCGGGTGCCGCACCGGCCGAGATCGCCGCGCGCCTACGGGTCGCCGCTCCCGTCCTGCTGCCCGGGCTCGGCTCGGCCCCGCACTGGCAGGTGGTCGTGGGCCGGGTCGAGTGGGACGGCGCCGACATCGAGACCGGCCCGGTCGCCCAGTCGTTGCTGGAGGAGATCCTGGTCGACCCGCTGACGACCGGCACCGAGCCCTCCGACCGGATCGCCGTGGCCCACACGGGCGACGAGGCGATCGCGCTCGTACCGCTGCCCGCGGTGTCGGCGGAGCACGACGGCTCCGAGTCCGGCATCCACGCGGACGTGCTCCTGGAGGCCGTACGGGATCCGCTGTCGGCGGGGCTCGACGACGACGGGCGGGTCACGCTCGGGGTGAGTGCGGCGGTGCACTCGGCGGAGGGGCTGCGCGGGGCGCTGGAGGAGGCGCGGCACGCGAGACGGGTGGCCGCCGCCAGGCCCGGGCGGGTGTGCGCGGCCGGGCACCAGGAGCTGGCCTCGCACGTCCTGCTGCTGCCGTTCGTGCCGGACGACGTGCGGCGGGCGTTCACCGCGCGGCTGCTCGACCCGCTGCGCGACTACGACCGCCGGCACCGCGCGGAGCTGATTCCGACGCTGGAGGCGTTCCTGGAGTGCGACGGCTCCTGGACGCGCTGTGCGACCCGGCTGCACCTGCACGTCAACACGCTGCGTTACCGGGTCGGCAGGATCGAGCAGTTGACGAGTCGTGACCTCTCGCGCCTTGAGGACAAGCTGGATTTCTTCCTGGCACTGCGGATGAGCTGACCCGAAGATCCCACGACTTTGTGAATTCCTTCACCCACCCCCTTGGCCGGGCCGCCCGATCCGTGCTGAGATGCGGCCACCACTCAACAGCTCAATGGTGTGCTCGGGGAGGGCAACGTGGCGCATTCCGCCATGTCCGGTAACGGAACGACCGCTGGTGACGATCCCCTCCAGACCGCGGTGTGGCGGCTGCGCTCGCGGGCCTGCTGGGCCGACGCGGCGGCGCTGCTGCGGCCCGACACCGCGGCACCGGCCCTCCAGCGGACCGCGCTGCTCGTGGAGCGGTGTCTGTACACCGAGCAGGGCTGGGAGGAGGCCGACGACGCGCTGCGGACGGCCGAGGCACTGGCCCACAGCGACGACGAGCGGGGCGCGGCGGCCTGCGAGCGCGGGTACCTCGCCTACGCGGCCACCCTGCACTCGGTGCGCGACCGGGCGGACGAGGCGCGGGCGGCGCTCGGTCGGGCGGCGGCGCTGATCCCGCCGGACGGTGCGGGGCGAGCGCTGCTGGACTTCCGGCGGGGGCTGGTCGCGGAGAACCTGGCGCGGTCGCCGCAGGCCGCGCGGGCCGCGTACCGGCGTGCGCACGCGGGGGCCGCCGACCAGGCCGACCCGCTGCTGCTGTCGTTCACCTGGCGTCATCTGGCCGGACTGGCCCTGCGGGACGGGGAGTTGGCGGAGGCCCGGCACGGCTTCGCCGAATCACTGCGGATCCGGGAGGAGTTGGGCTACCTCGTCGGTACGGCACCGGCGCTCGCCTCGCTCGCGGACGCGGAGGTCGAGCCGGAGGCGTCCCGGCTGCGCGAGGAGGCGCGGCGGCTGTTCCGGCTGCTCGGGGGCGTACCGACGTGGCTGGCACGGCAGTTGGCGGTGCCCGCGCCGGGTGCGGCCACGGCGTAGGTCAGGAGCCGTCGGTCCGGTTCTGGACGACGTTCACGACGTGGTGGACGAACTGAAGGACGGATGCCCGGAGTTCGGGGTCGCGGGCGACCAACACCCCGACGGCGACGAGCAGAAGGAAGGTCAGGAAGCCGCCGCGTGACGAGCCGGAGTGGCCGCGCCGGGCTCCGGCCTGCGCGGCGCGCATCCCGTCCTGCGCCGCCTGCCGTGCCGACTGCTCGGCACCCCGCTGTGCGGCCTGTTGTGCGGCCTGCTGGCCGGGATTCGGAAACATCGGCGTTCTCCCCCGCGGATCGGTCGTCCCTTTCCGTGGGGCACGTCACCGCCGGCCGGACGGGTTCCCGGTGCGGCCCTCGGTCGCCGGACCCGGACCCGCTCGTGACCGGAGTCACATATTCGGTTTCACGCCGCTCCCGCGAAGTGCTCCCGCACCAGTGACTGCGCGACGTCCCACTCCCCCGCGGCCAACGCGTCGAGGAGTGCGAGGTGTTCGGCCGCGTCCGCGACCAGGTCGGCCCGCCCGCGCGTGACAGGACCGCCGACCAGCGGCCACTGGGCGCGCCGGTGCAGGTCCTCGGCGATCTGGACGAGCTGTTCGTTGCCGGCGAGGGCGAGCACCGCGCGGTGGAAGGCGCGGTCGGACTCGGCGTACGTCGCCCGGCACCCGGAGGACGCGGCGCGGACGGTCCCCTCGGCCAGCGGGCGCAGGTCGGCCCAGCGGGCGGCGGGCACGGTACGGGCGAGCCGGAGCATCACCGGCACCTCGATCAGGGCGCGGATCTCGGCCAGTTCGGCGAGTTCGCGGGCGCCCCGCTCGATCACCCGGAAGCCCCGGTTCGGTACGACCTCGACGGCGCCCTCGGTGGCGAGCTGCTGCATGGCCTCGCGCACGGGGGTGGCGGAGACGCCGAACCGGTCGCCGAGCGCGGGCGCGGAGTAGACCTCGCCGGGGGTCAGCTCCCCGCCGACGAGCGCGGTGCGCAGCGCGTCCAGTATCTGCCCGCGCACGGAGGGCCGCTGGAGGACCTGACGGGGCCGCGGGATGGGCGTCTCGCTGTGCGTGTGCTCACCGCGCACCGCACCGGCGCCGTCCGCGAGATCCCGGTCCCGGCCCACATCGGCGGCGCGCTGCTGCTGCGGAACCCGGGAGCCGCGGGCGGGCGCGTCAGGAATGCCGGTCCCGGCGGAGCCCTGCGTGCCCTGCTTCACGGGTCCTCCTCCGGACGTGTCGGTACTTGGGGTCATTACGGCTGCTTGTTACTCGTCCGTCAAGCACCTTAGGCGCAGATCGGACTAGTTCAAATTACCGGAGGGTTGGGTAAGGTAAGCCTTACCTCTACACCAACGGCGAATCGGTGGTCCCGGCATGCCCCTGCCTTCTTCGGCCGTAGCGGACTCCTACGCCCGCCTCACCGAGGTCATCCCCGGGCTCGCGATCACCGAACTCACCCCGGCCCAGCCGACCCCCACCGGCGGCGGCTGGGTGTCGGCGGCCGCACTGGCGGAGGGCGGCGAAGGCCTGGAGGCGTTCCTGGCCCGGGACGACGCCCAGGTCCTGCGCGACCACGGCCGGCGGGGCCGCCCGGACGTGATAGCCACCTTCGGCCTGCACCGCTACGCCTGGCCGGTGGTCCTCCTCTTCACCGTCCCGTGGTTCCTGCACCGCCGCGTCCCCCGCCTCCCCGTGACCCACGTCTCCTACGACCGCACGGCCGAGGGCTTCGACATGGGCCGCCTCGCCGTCCGTACCGACTCCTTCGCCTGTCTGCCCGGCGACCCGGCGGCGGCACTGCCCGGCGCCCGGGTGGTCGCGGACGAGGAGGCGCTGCGGGCCGAGGTGCGGGCCGCGGTCGCCGAGCACATGGAGCCCGTGCTGGCCGGCTTCGGGCCGCGGATGCGGCGGCGGGGCCGCGCCCTGTGGGGCATGGCGACCGACGAGGTCGTGGAGGGCATCTGGTACGTCGCCGACCTCTTCGGCGAACAGCCGCGCGCCGTACGGGAGTTGGAGCGGCTGCTGCCGGGTGCGACCAAGCCGTACGTCGGTTCGGCCGCGTTCCGCGAGGTGACCGGACCGAACGGCGAGGCACTGTCCACCCGGGACCGGGCCAGTTGCTGTATGTACTACACGCTGGACGCCGAGGACGCCTGCGCGACCTGTCCGCGCACCTGCGAGACCGAGCGGGTCACCAAGCTGCTGGCCACAGCCGCGAGTTGAGGGACCCTCAGTCACAGGCCTCCCTCGGGGCCCGCTAGGATCAACCGCGAACGAGGCGTCCGCCCGGTTACAGGTGATTCACAACTTCCTCACTTGTCGCAGGAACTTTCCGTGGAACCACCCGTACGGGTAGTCTTATTCGAACTCAACTCCCGCCCCTCAAGCGGCAGTTCGAGCAGAAAGCCGCCCTGGGCATCCCCTTGCACCTCCTTGGCGGCCTCTTGCCCCGAAAACGCCTGAGGGCCGTTGGGATTGGGCCACTATGGCGGGCGTTACGCCCTATCCCAATGCAAGGGACCCCAGATGAGACTGACCGACATATCGCTTAACTGGCTGCTTCCCGGCGCCGTACTGCTCCTGGGCATGCTGGCGGCGGTTGCGGTGCTCGCGCGGAGCAAGCGGTCCGGCGGGGAGCACGCGAAAGACGACTCGTGGGAGCGCACGGAGGAGCGCCGCAGGCGCAAGGAAGCCATATACGGCATCGCCTCCTACGTCCTTCTGTTCTGCTGTGCGGCGGTCGCCGCGGCACTCTCCTTCCACGGACTGGTCGGCTTCGGCCAGGAGAACCTCGGCCTCACCGACGGCTGGGAGTACCTCGTCCCGTTCGGCCTCGACGGCGCGGCCATGTTCTGCTCCGTCCTCGCGGTCCGCGAGGCCAGCCACGGTGACGCGGCTCTCGGCTCCCGGATACTCGTGTGGACGTTCGCGGCCGCGGCCGCCTGGTTCAACTGGGTGCACGCGCCCAGGGGTGTCGACCACGCGGGCGCTCCGCAGTTCTTCTCCGGCATGTCGCTGTCGGCCGCGGTCCTCTTCGACCGCGCGCTGAAGCAGACCCGACGGGCCGCGCTGCGCGAGCAGGGTCTGGTGCCGCGTCCGCTGCCGCAGATCCGTATCGTCCGCTGGCTGCGGGCCCCGAGGGAGACCTACAGCGCCTGGTCGCTGATGCTCCTGGAGAACGTGCGCAGCCTGGACGAGGCGGTCGACGAGGTGCGCGAGGACAAGGCGAAGAAGGAGGAGACCCGACTGCGCCGGCGCGACCAGCAGCGGATCGAGCGGGCCCAGCTCAAGGCCATAAGCCGGGGCCAGCGCGGCTTCATCGGCCGGGGCGGCGGCCGCTCGTCGGAGCCGCAGGCCCTGGAGCGCGGTTCCGGACAAGCATCCGCGGAGCCTGCTCTATCGACGCCGGAACAGCTGCCGGTTCGCACGCGTCCCTCACTCCAGCCAGTCCGCGGGGCATCTGACCCGATAACCGTCGACCTCACCGCCGAGGACGACACGATGGCCCTGCCGCGCCTCGACTCCCTGGAGCGCAAGCTCAAGGACCTGGAGCAGCAGTTCGGCTGAGCCAAGGGCTGAGTACCTAATCCGGGACCGGGCGACAACGGGACGGGGGCGGAGTCCAACTGGACGCCGCCCCCGTCCCGTTGCTCATGCCAGGCCCGTTCCTCCGCTCATGCCGCGTCCGAATCCAGCTCGAACCAGACGGACTTGCCCACCCCGTGGCCGGACACTCCCCAGGCGTCCGCGAGGGACTGCACCAGGAACAGGCCCCGCCCGTGCGTACCGTCGTCGGCGTCCGGTACGCGCAGTCGGGGCCTGCGGGCCACGAAGTCCCGTACCTCCACGCGCAGTCCACGGGGTCCGACGGTCGCCGTGAGCACGGCGTCGTGGTCGGTGTGGATCAGCGCGTTGGTGACGAGTTCACTCGTGAGCAGCTCCGCTATCTCCGATCGTCCCGGCCTCCCCCAGTGCCGTAGCAGTTCACGCAACGCTCTGCGCGCCTCGGGCACCGCCCGCAGGTCCGCGCGTCCGAGTCTGCGCCTCAGTTGAGGCGGCTGCGCCGGTTCCATGGCGCTGTCGGCCTTGTCCTCCGCCGCTTTCGCCGAGGAGGCCCCGATCGCCATGGGACCGCCCCCTCGTGCTTGCCTTTTCATGACCCCCGCCTGCACGCCGGTTTCCGGTTCCCTCCTGCTCGAACACGTTCACGGGGATCCATGCCCTCGTCGGGAAGGGGGCAGTCATGTCGAATCGCCAACGACCGGGTGTTCGGCCACAGTTGCGCCGGGTCCGGCGGGGCGGAGGTTCCGGGGGCGATGCTGTCCGTACGGTCGAACGGCCACCGTACGGAGCATGCGGCGCGGGTGGGGCGGTCGGGACGTTCCCCTCCGGGGTGCCGTGGCTCCCGGCGCCGGGACCAGACACCCCGTGACGTCCTGACCACGGGCGATCGAACCGACTGCCGATACTGGGCTGCCGATCCGGCCGTAGTCCGCGAAGGCGTGGGGCGGTTGGTCCCCCCGGACCTCCCCCGAGGCCCACGCTCCGCGAAACTGGCCGGAATCAGCCGTTCAGGAACCGCGAACGACCCCTCTACGGTGCCTACTTGCCGCCGATCCCCTTCGTGCCGATGTGGAAGATCTTGTGGGTGGTGCGGGTCATGTCGACGACCAGCTTCGTGGTGTCGCCGCCGCCCCAGGTGAGGGTGATGGCGGCCTCGGTGTAGTCGGCGGTGCCGTTGTCGGTGACCTTCCAGCTCATCGGGATGTTCTGCGCCTGGAGGACGCCGTCCGCGTGGTTCTTCGCCTCCCAGGCCTTGAGCTCCTTCAGGTAGGCGGGGGTGAGGTAGTAGCTGCGCAGCTCCGTGGCCAGCTTGCCGCCGCTGTCCAGATCGCTCTCGGCGTCGATGTAGGCGCCGTAGAAGTCGGCGATGCGGGTGATGTTGTCGTCCGGTGAGCCGCTCACGGTGCGCGGGGCGCCGGCGGAGGCCTGGGCCGCCACACCCAGCCCGAGGGCGAGGGCGAGGCCGGCGGCGAGGGCGGTGCGGCGCGTGGCCTTCTTGCTGTTCACGTGTGTTTCCCCGTTCGGGTCGGTGCCGTGCTGTGGTCGGACCGAGCTTCGGCGTACGGCGGCGGCGACCGCAATGACCGACACCGACCCCGCAACGGTGGAACCGTCCCACCCCGTCTGACCTCCTGATATAGGGAGTCCCTGGGATGCCGTCCTGGGACGCGACACGCACGGGAGCAAGGGTGTCGGGCGAGGCCAACGACAAGGACGTCGAGGAGTTCGCGGCGCTGCTACGGCGCCTGAAGGCACGCACGGACCGCAGCTACGGCCAGCTGGCCCGCCGTCTGAACATGAACGCGTCGACCCTGCACCGCTACTGCGTCGGCGAGGCGGTCCCCCTCGACTTCGCGCCCGTCGAACGGTTCGCGGCGCTGTGCGGGGCGGCACCGGAGGAGCGGCTGGAGCTGCACCGGTACTGGATCCTGGCGGTGGCGGCGCGGCAGCGGCCCCGGGTCGCCGAGCCGCCGCCGGAAAGTCCGGTCGCGGAAGCAGCGGAAACGGACGAGGCACCCGCACCGACCCCCAGCCCCTGGTACCGACGGCGGCTCCCGCTCACCGCCGCCGCGCTGTGCACGGTGCTCGCGGTGTGGGGCACCCTGTCGGCGGTGTCCACCCACGACACGGCCAAGACGAAGACCGGCGCCATGGCACAGGCGAAGACCGGCGCCACGGCGAAGGCCACCCCTTCCGCCCTCCCCGCTCCCCTCGCCTGGACCGCCAACTCCCAGGTGTGGGCCCTCGATTGCAGCCATGACTACGTCGTCGACAAGTCACCCGCCCAGGTTCCACGGCCCCCGGCCGCGGAGGACGCCGGGACCTGGGCGGCGGGACAGCACGCGGTGCACGGGCGGGAGACGAACGTCGAGATCTCGGTGCAGGGGCGGACGTCCACGGCGGTCGTCCTGGAGGCACTGCGCGTACACGTCGTCGGCCGGGCGGCCCCGGCCCACGGCACCGCGTACGCCATGGACCAGGGCTGCGGCGGCGAGGTCAGCCCCCGCTACTTCGGCGTGAATCTGGACGCCGATCACCCTCAGGCGCGCCCGGTCGCCGGGAGCACCCTGGGCACTCCGGTCCCGCCGGTGCACCTGCCGTACCGGGTCTCCGCGCAGGACCCGGAGGTGCTGCTCGTCACAGCGCGGACCCAGACCTGCGACTGCCGCTGGTACCTCGAACTCGACTGGTCCTCCCAGGGCCGCACCGGCACCCTCCGCGTCGACGACCACGGCAAGCCGTTCCGCACGAGCGGCATCAAGGGCCTGCGGCACCTCTGGTACTCGTCGAACGGCTGGGCACCGTACGGCAGTTAGGGCCGGACGAGTCTAGGGCCGGGGCATGTTGCGGATGTTGGACCGGGCCATTTGCAGCATCCGCCCAACTCCCCCGTCCAGCACGATCTTTGACGCCGACAGCGCGAACCCGGTGACCATCTCGGCGCTGATCTTCGGCGGGATGGACAGGGCGTTGGGGTCGGTGACGACGTCGACGAGGGCCGGGCCGTGGTGCTTGAAGGCGGCCTTCAGGGCGCCTTCAAGGTCCTTGGGCTTCTCGACCCGCACACCGTAGGCGCCGCAGGCGCGTGCCACGGCGGCGAAGTCGGGGTTCTTGTTGGTGGTGCCGTACGACGGGAGTCCGGCGACCAGCATCTCCAACTCGACCATGCCCAGGGAGGAGTTGTTGAACAGGACGACCTTCACCGGCAGGTCGTACTGGACGAGGGTGAGGAAGTCGCCCATCAGCATGGAGAATCCGCCGTCGCCGGACATCGACACTACCTGGCGCTCGGTGTCGGTGAACTGGGCGCCGATCGCCATCGGCAGCGCGTTCGCCATCGAGCCGTGCGAGAACGAACCGATGATGCGGCGACGCCCGTTGGGCGTGATGTAGCGGGCGGCCCACACATTGCACATGCCCGTATCAACCGTGAACACGGCGTCCTCGTCGGCGAGTTCGTCGACGACGGCGGCCACGTACTCGGGATGGATCGGTACGTGCTTCTCGACTTTCCGCGTGTACGCCTTGACGACACCTTCCAGCGCGTCGGCGTGCTTCTTGAGCATCCGGTCGAGGAACTTCCGGTCCCCCTTCGGCTTCACCCGCGGGGTGAGACAGCGCAGCGTCTCCTTCGCGTCGCCCCACACCGCGAGGTCCAACTTCGAGCGCCGGCCGAGGTGTTCGGGCCGTACGTCGATCTGGGCGATCTTCACGTCGTCGGGAAGGAAGGCGTTGTACGGGAAGTCGGTGCCGATGAGGATCAGCAGGTCGCACTCGTGGGTGGCCTCGTAGGCGGCGCCGTAACCGAGCAGCCCGCTCATCCCGACATCGAACTTGTTGTCGTACTGAATCCATTCCTTGCCGCGCAGGGCGTGTCCGATCGGGGACTTGATCTTCTCGGCGAACTCCATGACCTCGGCGTGCGCGCCGGCGACGCCGCTGCCGCAGAACAAGGTGACCTTGTCCGCCTCGTCGATCAACTCGACGAGCTTCTCGATCTCGGCGTCGCCGGGGCGGACGGAGGGGCGGGAGGTGACGAGGGCGGTCTCGGCGGCCTTGTCCGGGGCGGGCTCAGAGGCGATGTCGCCTGGGAGCGAGACGACGCTCACACCGCTCTGCCCGACCGCGTGCTGGATGGCGGTCTGGAGGAGCCGGGGCATCTGCTTCGGGTTGGAGATGAGTTCGCTGTAGTGGCTGCACTCCTGGAAGAGCCGATCGGGGTGGGTCTCCTGGAAGTACCCGAGGCCGATCTCGCTGGACGGGATCTGCGAGGCGAGGGCGAGGACCGGGGCCATGGAGCGGTGGGCGTCGTAGAGGCCGTTGATGAGGTGCAGGTTGCCGGGGCCGCAGGAGCCGGCGCAGGCCGCGAGCTTCCCGGTTATCTGCGCTTCGGCGCCGGCGGCGAAGGCGGCGGTCTCCTCGTGCCGTACGTGGATCCAGTCGATGGCGGAGTTGCGGCGGATCGCGTCGACGACCGGGTTGAGGCTGTCGCCGACGACGCCGTAGAGGCGTTTGACTCCGGCGCGGACGAGGATGTCGACGAACTGTTCGGCAACGTTCTGCTTGGCCATGGTTCTCGCGTGCCCTTCGGTTTCCGGTGTCCTGCGGATCCCTCTGGGTTCCATGAATTCACAGCCCGGGCGCTCACGCCTCCCAAACGGCGGCGGCCGTGCGGTCGTCGGCATAACCCTTGACCCGCACTTGGGTGTCGGCGAGGAACGCGGCGAGACCGGGCGGAGTGGGACCGGACCAGCGCCCCGCCAGATGCGCGGACAGCTCGGGCTCGCCGCGCAGGGGCTCGGCCAGCCCGCCGGTGCACATGAGAAGCGCGTCCCCCGGGCGGGCGACGGAGGCGCGGAAGCGGAAGGGTTCGCGGGGCGGTTCGGGGGCGGGTTCGTACGGGCTCTGTCTCTTGTACACATCTTAGGGTGC
>NZ_JBLTJC010000110.1:0-29388 GCF_048158785.1 Streptomyces colwelliae
CACTGCCACCCCCACCCGCGCTCCCGCAGACCTTCGTACCCCAAGGAGTCGATCCACCATGGCGAGCGATGCGCCGACCGGCCATGTATCCGATCTCGACTGGCTGATGAGCGGCCTCGTGCAGCGCGTACCGCACACCACCAGCGCGGTCCTGCTCTCCTGCGACGGGCTGGTGAAGTCGGTTCACGGGCTCGACCCGGACAGCGCCGACCACATGGCCGCCCTGGCCTCCGGGCTGTACTCCCTCGGCCGTAGCGCGGGCGTCCGCTTCGGTGACGGTGGAGACGTCCGGCAGGTCGTCGTCGAACTCGACTCGACGCTGCTCTTCGTCTCCACGGCCGGCTCCGGCACCTGTCTCGCCGTGCTCGCCGGCCGTGAGGCCGACGCGGCCGTCCTCGGCTACGAGATGGCGATGCTGGTCAAGAGCGTCCGCCCCTACCTCGTGACCGCTCCCCGGCAGCACGCCGTCGAATCCCCTGCGATGAGGCCTTGAGCGTGGCGACGGCCGGCGACGGGCCTTGGTTGGACGACGCGGCCGGACGTCTTGTGCGCCCCTTCACGGTCAGCAACGGCCGTACCCGGCCCTCCGTCGCACTCGACCTCCTGTCGCAGGTGATGGCCACCGGCGCCACCCCCCTCGGCTACCTCGGACCCGAGCACGCGCAGGCGCTCGACCTGTGCCGCGCGCCCGTCTCGGTCGCCGAGGTCGCCGCCCACCTGAAGCTGCCGGCGGTGGTCACCAAGGTGCTGCTGTCGGACCTCGTGGACTGCGGGACGCTGACCACCAAGCCACCCGAGTTCCACCACAACCCCACTGACCGGTCTCTTCTGGAGGCAGTGCTCGATGGACTACGACGACAGCTCTGACTACGAGAGCGGCCACGATCCCTTCCCCACCGCACTGAAGATCCTGGTGGCGGGCGGCTTCGGCGTCGGCAAGACGACCTTCGTCGGCGCGGTGAGCGAGATCGCGCCGCTCAGCACGGAGGAGCTGCTCACCACGGTCAGTGCCGCGACCGACGATCTCGAAGGCATCGAGAACAAGGTCGAGACGACCGTGGCGATGGACTTCGGCCGGATCACCCTCGACCCGGAACACGTGCTCTATCTGTTCGGTACGCCCGGACAGGAGCGGTTCTGGTTCATGTGGGACGAGCTGTCCGAAGGCGCGCTCGGCGCGGTCATCCTCGCCGACACACGACGACTGGAGGAGTGCTTCGCGGCCGTCGACTTCTTCGAACAGCGCGGCCTCGGCTTCATCGTCGCGATCAACGAGTTCGACGGCTCCTACCGCTACGACCCCGAGGAAGTGCGTGCCGCCATAGACCTCGACCCCGGGATCCCGGTCGTCCGCTGCGACGCGCGGATCTCCAGTTCCGGAGTCCAGACCCTGCTGACCCTCGTACGCCATCTCATCGCGCACGCCCCGGCGCATGCGCCGAGCCATGGTGCCCACATGTGATCCCCGCACACCGCCACGGAGTTCCTCTATGTCATACGTCCACAGGGACGGAGTACGCCCATGAGCTACGACCCGCCGCGTCCGGCCGGTCGTCTGCTGCTCACGCCCGAGGACAAGGAGGCCCCTCAACGGAGGCGACGGCTGCGCGGGCTGGGCCTGGGGGAGCATCCGGACCCGGCGCTCGACGCCTTCGCGGACCATCTCGCCGAGCTCACCGGGGCGCCGTACGCCATGGTCAACTTCATCGACGAGAACCGGCAGTTCTTCGCCGGTCTGCACACCCCGGGCAGTGTGGGACTGCCCAGACCCGTGTCGGGAGGGGAGCACGCCAAGCCCGAGGTGGGCCGGCAGTTGGCGCGTGATTATGGGTTCTGCCCCCATGTGGTGGTCCGACGCAAGGCGCTGGTGCTGGAGGACGTCTGCGACTATCCGCGGTTCGCGGGCAATCCGGTGGTCGACGAGTTCGGCATCCGGTCCTATCTGGGGGCGCCGCTCATCGACTCCACGGGGATGGTGCTGGGCACCGTGTGTGTCGTCGACACGGAGCCGCGGCCGTGGGGGAAGCCGGGGCTGGAGACGATCAAGTCGACGGCGGCGGAGCTGGTGGCCCGCCTTGAGCTGCTCGGCGGTGGGTAGCTGCTAGCCGACCGGTCGTACAGTTGTCGTATGGGCAGGACAAGTGACGCCGGAGAGAAGATCCTCGCCGTCGGGCGGTCGCTCTTCGAGGCGCGCGGCTACTCGGCGCTGGGGGTGGCCGAGATCTGCAAGGCGGCCGGGGTGCCGAAGGGCAGCTTCTACTACTTCTACGCGTCGAAGGAGGCCCTCGCGCTGGCCGTCGTCGACGCACACTGGGCGGACCAGCGCCGGGAGTGGACGCGCATCCTGAGCGGTGGCGGTGACGGCGGAGCTGCCGGTGGTGCCCAACCGCTGGACCGGCTGCGGAAGTTGTTCGAGGAGACCGAGGCCGGGCAGCACGCCGTGCAGCAGGGCTGCGGCACCGTGCTGGGCTGTCTGTTCGGCAACCTCAGTCTGGAGATGAGCAACCAGACCGAGGCCGTTCGCGCGCGGTTGCAGGAGATCTTCGACGCCCAGGTCGAGATGGTCGCCGAGGTCGTCGGCGAGGCGCGCGACCGCGGTGACGTCACCGTCACCGACTCCCGGGAGGCGGCGCGTTCCGTCGTCGCCCAGCTGGAGGGCCAGGTGATGTTCGCGAAGCTCTACAACAACACCCGGCGCCTGAGCCCCCTTTGGGCCAACTGCCTGGCCCTGCTCGGGGCCCGCGCCGCCTGATCAGCTTTCGGCGGCCCGTATCTCCTCGGCCCGCACGGAGCGTCGTAGCGCCACCGCGTGACGCGGGTAGCCGGCCCGTAGGACGGCGGCCGCCACGGCCGCGGCGAGGACCACCGCGGCGGCCAGGAGCAGGGCCGGGCGGTAGCCGTGGTGCAGCAGTGGGGCCACGGCGAGGGGGCCGAGGATCTG
Organism: Streptomyces colwelliae; assembly: GCF_048158785.1. NCBI lineage: Bacteria > Bacillati > Actinomycetota > Actinomycetes > Kitasatosporales > Streptomycetaceae > Streptomyces > Streptomyces colwelliae. The sequence continues at coordinate 2,942 of NZ_JBLTJC010000110.1, forward strand.
GCCGACGGAGTAGCCGGCGGTCAACAGGGCCACCGAGCGCGGGAATCGCAACTCCGCCCCGGCCGCCAGGGCGAGCGTGCTGACGCCGATGAAGGTCGCGCCGAACAGCACCGCGCCGACCAGGGCCGCCACCACCCCGCCGACCAGCGCGGGCAGCGCGATGCCGACCGCCTGGATCACCAGCGCCACGCACAGCAGCCCGGGCCACGACCAATGGCGCCCGAGCCGGGCCCACAGCGCGGCGGACGGTACGGCGGCCAGCCCGACGAGCACCCACGCGCCGCTCCCGATCCAGCCGGGCGAGCTCTGTCCGATCGCGGCGACCAGGAAGGTCCCGGCGACGATGTAGCCGACGCCCTCCAGGGTGTAGCCGGCGAACAGGGCGCCGAACCAGGGGTCAACCACCGTTCCGGGGGCGCCGGTTGAGGGCTCGGCCGGCACTTCGGGTCGTAGGTTCCACGCGGCGGTCGCGAGCGCCGTGGCGAGCGCGGCCGAGGACCACCACGCGACCTGCCAGTCCGCGACGGAGCGCAGCGCGAGGACCAGCAGGCCGGAGAGCGCGATACCGGCGCCCACTCCGCCGAAGGCCCAGCCAGGGAGGTGCGGCGGGTGGTTCCGCAGGTGGCCGAGGGCAGAGGTGACCGCGACCACGAAGATCAGCGCGCTCGCGACGCCGGCCAGCAGGCGCAGTGCGATCCACAGTTCGGTGGTGCGGGTGGCGGGCATCGCGGCGAGCGTGCCGATCAGCAGGACGAGTGCGCCGCGGAAGACCGCGCGGGAGCGGACCAGAGTCGGCAGCAGGGTGCCTGCGAGGGCGCCGAGGAAGTAGCCGACGTAGTTGGCGGTGGCCAGGTGCGCGCCGGCGTCGGTGCTCAGGCCCGCCTGTGCGTGCATCAGCGGGAGGATCGGGGTGTAGACGAAGCGGCCCACCCCCATGCCGGCCGCGAGGGCGGCGGCGACCCGGGCGACATGGGGCCAGGGCGACAGGAGGGTGCCCTCCGCCCGGGGCGCGGGGACCGGGGCGCAAGAGCTCATGAAGGTGAATTCCCTTGCAGGTGGGGGGAGTTACTCCGCATGTCCGGGGTCGTTCGGGTGCGGTTCCAGCGGAGTGACGGCGAAGGTCATCCATGCGTGCAGGGGCAGGGTGCCGAGCACCTTCTCGTGGAGTTGCTCCTCGTCGTCGGCGCGCCAGACCCCGATGCTGCGCAGTTCGCCGACCGGACGCCACAGCCGCCCGAGGTGGCCGGTCGAGGCCAGTTCGCGGGCCCGGACGGCCTCGGCGGCTCGCCGCTCGTCGACCTCGTCCTGGGGTGTGCCTTCGGGGACGGTCGTGGTGATCTCGACCAGGAACTCTCGCATGATCTCGCTCCGTTCGGGCCGCCCGGCGGGACGACAGAGCGCCGGGTTCCATGCCCTCATCGTGGCCCGCGATCGGCCCGGGCGCCACGACGGGCTCGCTCTCTACTGAGAGGCCCGGCCTCCCAGCCCGCGTAGCATGACGGGCGTGGAGCTGCGCCAACTGCGGTACTTCGTCGCCGTCGCCGAGGAGCTGAACTTCGGCCGGGCCGCCGACCGCCTGCTGATCGCCGGGCCGTCCCTCTCCCAGCAGATCAAGGCCCTCGAACGCGACCTGGGCGTACGGCTCTTCGACCGCGACCGCCGCTCGGTCTCCCTCACCCCGGCCGGAGCCGCCCTGCTCCCGCACACCCGGGCCCTGCTGGAGCGGGCCGACGACCTCCGGCGCCGGGCCGGACGGCTCGCGGGCTCGGAGGCGGTCCGGCTCGGCTACGTCAACTGGCTTCCCGCCGACCTGACTTCGCGCACCGCCGGGGTGGCCCAGGTGCACGTCGACGCGTGGGTCGCGCCCTCGCACACGCAGGCCGCCCGGGTCGCGGACGGCAGCCTGGACCTCGCCGTGTGCTGGGTACGGGACGAGGACCTGAAGCGGCACGGACTGCGGGCCCGGCTGCTCGGCGCGGACCGGCTGTACGCGGTGGACACCGGCACCGACAGCGGTGACGTGCAGGCCCGGGACACCGTCCTGCTCCTCGACGACGACACCAATTCCTGGTCGTCCTGGAACGTGTACGCCGAGCAGCTCGCGCACGACACCGGGGCCCGCGCGCTGCCCATCTCCGACGGCGGGATCACCGGCCCCGCGTTCTTCGACCACGTCCGCCGCAGCCGCCGCCCGATCGTCAACTCGCCCAAGGGGCAGACCACTTCACTCCCGCCCGACCTGGTGCGCCGTGAGATCGTCGCACCGACCGTCCACTGGACCTGGTCGCTGGTGTGGCGCGAGGGTGAGACGCGAACCGCGGTGCTCGCCGCCGTGGACGCGCTCTGCGACGGCGTCGGCGCCAGCGACCTCGGGCTGCGCGCCCCCGACGCCTGGCTGCCCGAGGGCGACCCGCACCGTTGACGTGGGCTGGGAGGCCAGGCCTCCCAGCAGCGAGGATTCCGGTCCTGGGAAAAGCCCCTCTGACCTTTGCTTTCGCCGCTGTGGGTCGCCTACCTTCTCGAATAGGCGACCGGTCGGCTAGTAGAGACGGCCGACCGGGAGCACCTCAGTCATCACTTCGGAGAAGGTCGACATGAGCACTCAGAACCAGAAGGTCGCGATCGTCACAGGTGCCTCGCAGGGCATCGGAGCCGGCGTCGTCGACGCCTACCGCAAGCTCGGCTACGCGGTCGTCGCCACCTCGCGCACCATCGCCCCCGGCGACGACGCGGACGTGCTGACCGTCCAGGGCGACATCGCGGACCCGGCGACCGCCGAGCGGGTCGTCGCCGCCGCGATCGAGCGGTTCGGCCGCGTCGACACGCTGGTCAACAATGCGGGCGTCTTCGTCGCGAAGCCCTTCACCGACTACACGGCCGACGACTACGCGGCCGTGCTCGGCATCAACATGACCGGGTTCTTCCGGATCACCCAGCTGGCCATCGGGCACATGCTCGCCCAGGGCGGCGGCCACATCGTCAACGTCACCACCAGCCTGGTCGACAACGCGGACGCCCGCGTCCCCTCCGCCCTGGCCTCTCTGACCAAGGGCGGCCTGCAATCCGCCACCAAATCCCTCGCCATCGAGTACGCCACCCGCGGCATCCGCGCCAACGCCGTGTCGCCCGGCACCATCAAGACCCCGATGCACCCGGAGGAGACCCACACAGGCTTGGCCGGCCTGCACCCCGTCGGCCGCATGGGCGAGGTGAGCGACATCGTCGACGCGGTGGTCTTCCTGGAGAACGCGCCCTTCGTCACCGGCGAGATCCTGCATGTCGACGGCGGTATGAGCGCCGGTCACTGAGAAAGGTCGACGAGATGAACAGCACGAACGACGACGAACTCATCCTGCGCGGTGTCCTGGACCCCTGGAAAGCGGCCGTCGACGCCCACGAACCGGAGGCAGTGGCCCGGCTCTTCACCGAGGACGCGATCTTCCAGGGGCTGCACCCCTACGGCGTCGGACGGCAGGGCGTCGCCGAGTACTACGACTCCCAACCCCTGGGCATGACAGCCGAGTTCGCGATCCTCGAAACCCGGCGGTACGCCGACGACCTCGTACTCGGTTATCTGGACACGGAGTTCACGTTCACCGACCGGCCGCCGGTCGACGTCAAACTCGCCGTGCTGGTGAAGCGGCGGGCGGACGGCTGGTACATCGCCCACTACCAGGTGTCGCGGCTGGACTAGCGGGACCGGCGTCGAGGACGGGGGCGTGAAGGAAAGCTGCGGCGGCGCTTAAGAAATCCTCGATGGACCCGGCCGCCGCAGTACGGCAGATTGCTACGCGTTTCCACTCCTCGTCCCCGGAACGGGCTCCTCCGGCATGCCCGGACCACACCTCGCCCGGGGCCTCACCCTCAGGAGCCGTAGCGTTGAAGGCGCTGGTCAAGGAGAAGGCGGAGCCCGGGCTGTGGCTCGCGGACGTCCCGGAGCCCGCCGTCGGACCCGGCGACGTACTGATCAAGGTCCTGCGGACCGGGATCTGCGGCACCGATCTGCACATCCGGTCCTGGGACGGCTGGGCGCGGCAGACGATCCGTACGCCGCTGGTGCTCGGCCACGAGTTCGTGGGTGAGGTCGTCGGGACGGGCCGGGACGTCGCCGACATCGCCGTCGGTGAACTGGTCAGCGGCGAGGGCCACTTGGTGTGCGGCAAGTGCCGCAACTGTCTCGCCGGGCGGCGCCACCTGTGCCGGGCCACGGTCGGGCTCGGCGTCGGACGGGACGGGGCCTTCGCGGAGTACGTCGCGCTGCCCGCCGCCAATGTGTGGGTGCACCGCGTCCCCGTCGACCTCGATGTCGCCGCGATCTTCGACCCGTTCGGCAACGCCGTGCACACCGCGCTGTCCTTCCCGCTCGTCGGCGAGGACGTCCTGATCACCGGTGCGGGCCCGATCGGCTTGATGGCGGCGGCAGTTGCGCGCCACGCGGGCGCCCGGAACGTCGTGGTGACGGATGTGAGCGAGGAACGACTCGCCCTCGCCCGCAAGATAGGCGTGAGCCTGGCACTGAATGTGACAGACGCTCAGATCATCGACGGACAGCGGGAGTTGGGACTCCGCGAGGGCTTCGACATCGGCCTGGAGATGTCCGGCCGCCCCGAGGCGATGCGCGACATGATCGCCAACATGACGCACGGCGGCCGTATCGCCATGCTGGGCCTGCCCGCCGAGGAGTTCCCGGTCGACTGGTCCCGCATCGTCACCTCGATGCTCACCATCAAGGGCATCTACGGCCGTGAGATGTTCGAGACGTGGTACGCGATGTCGGTCCTGCTGGAGGGTGGCCTGGACCTCGCGTCCGTCATCACCGGCCGGTACGGCTACCGCGACTTCGAGGCGGCGTTCGCGGACGCCGCGAGCGGCAAGGGCGGCAAGGTCATCCTGGACTGGACCGCGTAACTCCCTTTGGGAGCGAGCAACTCCCTGTCGGGCCGAGCAACTCCCTTTCGGCGAAGGAACTTTAGGAGCTTCCCCCATGTTCGACTCCGTGCGCGACGACCTCCGCACCACCCTCGACGAGATCCGCGCCGCCGGACTCCACAAGCCCGAGCGCGTGATCGGCTCCCCGCAGTCCGCGACCGTGAACGTCACCGCGGGCGGCCGTCCCGGCGAGGTCCTCAACTTCTGCGCCAACAACTACCTCGGTCTCGCCGACCACCCCGAGGTCGTCGCCGCCGCCCACGCGGCCCTCGACCGCTGGGGCTACGGCATGGCCTCCGTGCGCTTCATCTGCGGAACCCAGGAGGTCCACAAGGAACTCGAGGCCCGCCTCTCCGCGTTCCTCGGCCAGGAGGACACGATCCTCTACTCCTCCTGCTTCGACGCCAACGGCGGTGTCTTCGAAACCCTGTTGGGCCCGGAGGACGCGGTCATCTCCGACGCCCTCAACCACGCCTCGATCATCGACGGCATCCGCCTCTCCAAGGCCCGCCGCCTGCGCTACGCCAATCGCGACATGGCCGATCTGGAACGGCAGTTGAAGGAGGCGTCCGGTGCCCGCCGCAAGCTGATCGTCACCGACGGCGTCTTCTCCATGGACGGTTACGTCGCACCGCTGCGCGACATCTGCGACCTCGCCGACCGCTACGACGCGATGGTCATGGTCGACGACTCCCACGCCGTCGGCTTCGTCGGCCCCGGCGGCCGGGGCACCCCCGAACTGCACGGCGTCATGGACCGCGTCGACATCATCACCGGCACCCTCGGCAAGGCCCTCGGCGGCGCCTCCGGCGGTTACGTCGCCGCCCGCGCCGAGATCGTCGCGCTTCTCCGCCAGCGCTCCCGGCCGTACCTCTTCTCGAACACCCTCGCCCCGGTGATCGCGGCGGCCTCCCTGAAGGTGCTCGACTTGCTGGAGTCCGCGGACGACCTGCGCGTCCAACTCGCCGCGAACACCGCGCTGTTCCGCCGGAGGATGACCGAGGAAGGCTTCGACGTCCTCCCCGGCGACCACGCGATCGCACCCGTGATGATCGGCGACGCGGCGGTGGCTGGACGGATGGCGGAACTGCTGCTGGAGCGGGGCGTGTACGTGATCGGCTTCTCGTATCCGGTGGTGCCGCAGGGGCAGGCTCGCATCCGGGTCCAGCTGTCCGCCGCGCACTCGACGGACGACGTGAACCGGGCGGTGGACGCGTTTGTGGCGGCCCGCGGGGAGCTGGACGCCTGAGCGGAACCGGCAGCCCGGGAACGGCTGGAAACCCGAGGGGACCGAACAGCTTGGACATATTGCGATAATCGGTCCCATGATCGAAGCGCGGCGGCTCCACATCCTCCGTGCGGTGGCAGACCACCGCACCGTGACGGCGGCGGCCGCCGCGTTGTATCTCACCCCCTCGGCGGTCTCGCAGCAGCTCGCCGCGCTGGAGCAGGAGACCGGTCACCGCCTGGTCGAGCGCGGCGCCAAGGGCGTACGGCTCACCCCGGCCGGCGAGATCCTGCTGAGTCACACCAACGTCGTCCTGGCCCAGCTGGAGCGGGCCGAGGCGGAACTCGCCGCGTACAGCTCGGGCGCGGCCGGCACGGTCACGGTCGCCGCGTTCGCGACCGGTATCGCCCAGGTCGTAGCACCCGCGGTGACCCGGCTCGCGCTCCTCGCGCCGGGCATCCGCCTCCGCGTCCAGGACGCCGAGGGTGACGCCAGCCTGCCGATGGTGCTGGACCGGCAAGTGGATGTCGCGGTCGCCGTCGAGTACCGCGGGGCCCCGCCCGCCGACGACCCGCGCCTGACCCATCTCCCGCTCTACGCCGAGCCGTTCGACGCGGTCGTCCCGGTCACCCACCGCCTCGCCGACGCCGCCGAGGTCCCCCTCGCCGAACTGGCCAAGGATCCGTGGATCGGCCCCTACCCCGGCAACCCCTGCCACGAGGTCGTCGTCCTGGCCTGCGAGAACGCCGGATTCCAGCCCCGCCTCGAACACTCCTCCGACGACTTCCGCGCCGTGGTCGCCCTCGCGTCGGCCGACGCGGGCGTGGCCCTCGTCCCGCGCTCGGCGCTGCGCGGCATGGACCTGACGGGAGTCGTCGTCCGGCCCGTCGACGGAGTGGCCCCGACCCGCCGCGTCTTCGCCGCCGTACGACGCGGCACGGAGGAGCACCCGCTGATCCGCCCGGTACTGGACGCACTCGAAGAAGTGGCCCGGACGTAACCTCGCCGTTTCATATCCGGGATACCGTCCCGGATATGAAACCGGAGGAAACGGCGACCGCCCCGGACCCCATGGACGCCCGGCTCGGCACCCGACTGGTCGAGCTGCGGGCCGAACACGGCTGGTCCCTGGGGGAGTTGGCGGAGCGCAGCGGGGTGAGCCGTTCGACCCTGTCCCGTGCCGAACGCGCCGAGATCAGCCCCACCGCCTCCCTCCTCAACCGCCTGTGCGGCGTCTACGGCCGGACCATGTCCCAACTCCTCAGCGAGGTGGAGGCCGAACCCGCCCTGCTGATCCGCGCCGCCGAGCAACCGGTGTGGGAGGACCGCGCCTCCGGTTTCGTACGACGATCCGTGTCGCCCCCGCACACCGGGCTGCGCGGCGAACTCGTCGAGGGACGGCTCCGCGCGGGCGCCGACCTCGCCTACGACCGGCCGCCCGTGCCCGGCCTGGAACAGCACATCTGGGTCCTGGAGGGCGCCCTCGACGTGACGGCCCAGGACACCGAGCACCATCTGGACGCCGGCGACTGTCTGCGGTTGCGGGTGTGGGGGCCGACGCGGTTCCGGTGCTCGGGGTCCCGTGACGTGCGCTACGTACTGGCGGTGGTGTTGCCGTGAACATGGACATGGACATGGACGCGAACATGAGCATGAAGGTGACGGTGCGGGGCCTGGACGGGCCTCAACTGCTTGCCGCTGTGGATGAGTTGGCGGACCTGTTGGTCGACACCGTGGACGACGGTGCCTCGATCGGGTTCCTCGCGCCGCTCGGCCGGGCGGCGGCCGTCGACTGGTGGCGGGAGCGTGCCGCCGGTGTGGCCGCCGGGCAGGTCGCCGTGTGGGCGGCGCTGAGCGGCGACCGGGTCGTCGGCACGGTGAGCCTGGCCTTCCCCGACAAGCCCAACAGCCGCCACCGCGCCGAACTGGTCAAGCTGATGGTGCACCGGGAGGCCAGGGGAGAGGGGCTCGGCCGCCGGCTCCTGACCATCGCCGAGGACGCGGCCGTCGCTGCCGGCATCACCCTCCTCCACCTGGACACCGAGACCGACAGTCCCGCCGAGCACCTGTACCGCTCCGCCGGCTGGACCCTGGCCGGCGTGATCCCGGACTACGCGGCGAGCCCGGCCGGGGTGCTGCGGCCGACGACTCTGTACTACAAGCGCGTGGGTGGGGGCGGGCGGTGCCGTCATGTGCCTCCGCTCCTCTCCGCCCTCGGGGCCAAGCGGAGGTCCAGCGCGCCATAGCGGTGGACGGGCCAGCCGCGGGCGTACGCGGGTGGGCGGCTGCCGGCCGGTCTGATGTCGGCGACGGGGATGCGGCGCGCCGTGCGGTCGAGGGTCGTCCGGGAGATGTTGGCGTTGTGGCCCCCGATCGCGGCGGAGGCGCAGCCCGCGGAGAAGGCGATCGGGATCGCGTCCTGGCCGGTGAGCAGGCAGGGCTTGCTCACCCCGAGGCGGTGGAGTTCGGCGGCGGTGCGGGACCACTCGCGGTGCTGGGTGTTCGTACGGCCCACCGTCCGCTCCAGGACGGCGAGTTGGATCGCCAGATGCCCGGCGAGCCCCACCGCGAGCAGGGTCACGGCCACCCCCCGCCATGCTCCGGCCGGTCTGGTGACCAGGTGGATCAGCGCGTCGGCGACCGGGATCGCCACCAGCGCGTAGGCGGGCAGCAGGAAGCGTGGAGCCGCGTATCCGATCATGAACAGGTACGGGAAGGCGGCCGTGGCGGCGCAGGCGAGCGGGACGGCGGTGGCCGCCGTGCGCCGTGCGCGGACCGCCACGACCAGTCCGACGACGGCGAGGACGGGGAGCACGAGCCACCACACGTCGACCACCGGGTTGGGCATTTCCGCCGTGCACGGGCGGCACAGCGCGCGTCCGCCCAGGCTGCGCAACTGGTCGAGGATCGCGACGTTCCAGCCCAGTCCGCCCTCGATGGCCGAGGCCTCGTGCAGCCGCTGGGTCAGGCCGCCGTAACTGACGTACGCCTCGATCACCCACTCCGCGGCGCCGGACGCGAGCCCGGCGAGGAGGACCACGAGCAGGCGCCACCGACGGACGGCCACGACGAGGACCAGCAGCGGCAGCGTCGCCCAGACCGCGTCCGTCGGGCGCGTCCACGCCATCAGGGACGCGCTCGCCGCCAGGCCCCACAGCGCGGCCCGGTCGGAGCGGTCGGCCCGGGCGCGCAGGCAGCAGCCCGCCGCGGCGAGGGCACCCACGGCGACCCAGTAGTTGGGCATGGCCTGCGGGCCGTAGAGGAGAGTCACCCAGAGGGAGGCGAACAGGGCGCCGGCCAGGGCGAGGACGCGGACGGGGAACAGGCCGCGCCAGGCGCGGAGTGCGAGGAAGAGGGCCAGGCCGGAGAGGGCGGCGAGGTAGACGCGGAGCAGGGTGGTGGACGAGGACCAGGAGGTGATGGGGGCGACCAGGAGGGAGACGCCACGGGCGCGGGGTGCGCTGAAGAAGGCGGCGGGGGCGTGCGCGCTGATCTGGCTGACGTAGACCGTCTCGTCCCAGCCGAGGCCCAACCCGGGGCGTACGAAGACCAGTTGGGCCAGGGTGAAGGCCACCGCCACCACGGCGAGCGGGAACTCCGAGCGGCGGGACGCGGTCGGCTGTCCGAGCCGTCGCGTCCCGGCGAGTGTGGCGCACGCACTGCCGGACATTGCCCACCCCTCCCCCTACAGTTTGTAGGGTTTCCAGCACCCTACAGCCCGTAGTCCTGAAGCCCGGAGCCAGGGAAAACATGGACAAACTACCTCGCGGCGGGCGCGGCTGTGGCCTGTTATTCAGCCAAGCGACTGACGGCCCCCGCCCGAGGTCTCAACCCCGTTGCCCCACTTGAGGGATCCGCCGTTCGCGTTCGGGGAGAGCCTCGGCCACACCACCGTCGCCTACTCCACCCTCGCCCTGCGGGAACAGGACGTGCCCATCGACGGCACGATCCACGCGACCGTACGCCTCACCAACACCGGCGACCGTCCCGCCCTGGAAACGGTCCAGGCGTTCGTCCGGACCGAGATCCTCCCGGGCGAGAGCGCCGACTTCGACATCGAGATCCCCGCCTCCCGCTGTTCCCTCGTCGGCGCGGACAACCAACGAGTCGTCGAACCGGGCGAGTTCGAACTGCGCGTCGGCACCAGCTCACGACATCGGCACCACCTGACGGCACGATTCCGGGCAATTGACATGCACGCAACCAATTCGTAACCTGCTGCAACCGTCGACGGCAGCAGGCCCAGGACTCGCCCCTCCTATTCAAAGGATGAAGGCATGGGTGTGGTACGCAGGCGCACGGTCATCACGGCACTCGGCGGTACGGTCGCCGCGGCGGCCGGCACGGGGACCGCACGGGCCGAGGAGCCCGGTTCGGTCGCGGACGCGCAGCGCGAGGCCGGTCCGTACGAGGCTGGTCCGTACGAGGCGAAGATCAAGGCCCTGTTGGGCCGGATGACCGTCGAGGAGAAGCTGGGGCAGTTGCAGCAGATGTCCTGGACGGGCGACTCCGGCCCCGGCGGCGGGCAGACCGACCAGGCGGAGAAGGCCGCCCGCACAGGCCGGCTCGGGTCCGTGTTCAACATCTACGGCGCGAAGCACACCAACGATCTACAGCGCCTCGCCGTCGAGGAATCGCGGCTGGGCATCCCGCTGCTGTTCGGCCTGGACGTCATCCACGGCTTCTGGACCACGTTCCCCATCCCGCTCGCGCAGGCATCCAGCTTCGACCCGGCGGTGCCCCGAACGGACGGCGAGGTCGCGGCCGCGGAGGCGCGCTCCAACGGGGTGCGCTGGACGTTCGCCCCGATGATGGACGTCACCCACGAGCCGCGCTGGGGCCGCATCGCGGAGGGCAACGGCGAAGACCCCTACCTCACGGCGACCTTCGCCGCGGCCAAGACCCGCGGCTTCCAGGGCGACGGCACCCACCTGGACGCCCACGACCGGCTCGCGGCCTGCGCCAAGCACTTCGTCGCCTACGGAGGCGCGGAGGGCGGCCGTGACTACAACACCGTGGACACCTCCGAGGCCCACCTGCGCAACCACTACCTCCCGCCCTTCAAGGCGGCCCTGGACGCCGGGGTGGCCACCGTCATGGCCTCCTTCAACACCGTCAGCGGCGTCCCCGCCCACGGCAATCGGCACACACTGACCGACATCCTCAAGGGAGAGTGGGGCTTCGACGGGTTCGTCGTCAGTGACTACACCGGTATCCAGGAACTGATCGTCCACGGCTTCGCCGCCGACGGGGCCGACGCGGGCCGGCTCGCCCTGAACGCCGGCGTGGACATGGAGATGGTCAGCACCAACCTCACCGACCACGGCAGGCAGCTGCTCAAGAGCGGCCGGATCACGGCCCGCCGGCTGGACGACGCGGTCTCCCGCATCCTGCGCCTGAAGTTCCGGCTCGGGCTCTTCGACAACCCCTACGTCGACGAGGACGCGGCGGTCACCGAGCCGACGCAGCAGGCCCGTGCCGCGGCACGGGCGACCGCCGCGCGTTCCATGGTGCTGCTGAAGAACGACAGGGGCGCCCTGCCCCTGCACCCAGGAGTCGGCTCCATCACCGTGGTCGGCCCGTTCGCCAACTCCACGGACCTGCAAGGGACTTGGGCCGGACCCGGGGCGGGAACCTTCCCCGCGGTCACCCTCCTGGCGGGCATCAAAGCGGCGGCTCCTCAGGCCGAGGTCACCTCCGTCACGGGGGTGAACGCGGACGGCACGGACACCTCGGGAATCAAGGACGCGGCAGCGGCGGCCCGGGCGGCCGACGTCACCGTCGTCGTGGTCGGCGAGCCCTCGGCCATGAGCGGCGAGGCCAGCTCGCGCAGCGACATCACCCTGCCCGGGGCGCAGGAGGAACTGATCACCTCGATCGCCGCCACGGGCAAGCCGTTCGTCGTCGTCCTGGTCAACGGGCGCCCCCTCACCATCGGCGGATGGCTGGACTCCGCGCCCGCCGTCCTGGAGGCGTGGCACCCCGGCATGGAAGCGGGCAACGCCGTCGCGGACATCCTGTTCGGCACCGTCGACCCCGGCGGCAAACTCCCGGTGAGCTTCCCCCGCACCGTCGGACAGGTCCCGATCCACTACAACCACGAGAACACCGGCCGCCCCTACGACGCCGACAACAAATACACCTCCAAGTACCTGGACCTGCCCGACGGACCGCAGTTCCCCTTCGGACACGGCCTGAGCTACACCACGTTCACCATCGGCGACCCCGTCCTGAGCACCCGGCGGATCTCTTCCCGCGCCCTGCGCAAGGGCGACACCGTCGAGGTGAAGGTCACCGTCCGCAACACCGGCGGGCGAGCGGGCGACGAGGTCGTCCAGGTCTACCTCCACGATCCGGTGGCGAGCATCGTCCAACCGGTGCGCAGGCTACGCGGCTTCCGCAGGGTGAGCCTGGCCCCGAGCAAGAGCACCACCGTCCGCTTCCGCCTTGCCGCCGAGGACCTCGGCTACTGGACACACGACACCGGCGGACAGTTCGAACTCGAAGCAGGTGACATCGACATCTACGTGGGCAACAGCTCACTCGCGACGGGAAAGACGACGCTGACGATCACCTGACCGCCCCCCGGAGCCACCACAATTCCGGGCACCGGCCGCCATGCCGCTCATCGAGGACAGGGTCCCCGCCCTCCTCGATGGCGGTGACGGTGGCCGTGCCCGTGCCGGTAGCGGTTGCGGTGGCCAAGAGATGTCAGCGCGGCTCGGCTATGGTGCGGCGCACGACGAGGTGCGGAGCGAGGACCACCTCTCGGGGCTCGGTACGGCCCTGGTCGAGGCGTTCCACAGCCGCGGCCACCGCGTAGCGCGCCTGCTCCTCGGCCCCCTGGCTGACCGTGGTCAGGTCGAAACAGCTCAAACGGGAGAGTCTATCGTCGTCGTACCCCGCGACGGACACCTCGCCGGGGACAGAGACACCCGCGCGGGCCAGACCGGCCAACACACCGATCGCGCTCTGGTCGTTGAACGCGACCACGGCGGTGGGCAGTTCACCCGCGTCGAGGAGGTGGCGGGCGGCGCGCTCGCCGGCCGCCTCGGTGTTGTCGCCGCGCAGCACCTTGATGTGCCCGTCCAGACCGTGCCGCCGCATGGCCGTACGGTATCCGCGCCGCCGGTCGGTGGCGATCACACCCTTGCCGCCGTCGACGTACGTGATCTCGCGGTGCCCGAGGGCCACCAGGCGGTCGACGATCTGTCCCACCCCGTCGTCGTCCGCGGTACGGACCACGTCCAGCTCCCCTTCCTCGATCCGGCGGCCCACGACGATGACGGGGGCCTTGCCGTCGAGCGCGGCGAGCGTGTCGACGGGGGCGGTCGGGCCGAGCAGGATCAGCGCCTCGCTGCGGAAGGCCAGCAGCGTCTCGACGGCGGTGCGCTCGTCCCGGGTGCGGGTCTGGGTACTCAGGACGAGGTCGTAGCCGACCTCCTCGGCGGCCGAGTGCAGGTACTCGACCAGGTCCGCGTGGAAGGGGCTGTGGACGTCGATCATGACGCCGAGCATCCTGGTGCGCCTGCTGGCCAGCAGGCTGGCGGTGCGGTCCACCTGGTAGCCGAGGTCGGCGGCGGCCTTCAGGACTCGCTGCCGGGTACGTTCGCTGGGGCCCGCCACACCGCGCAGCACGAGGGAGACGGACGCGGTGGAGACACCCACGCGTGCGGCTACGTCCTCCAGCCTCGGGCGCTTCTTCGCGGCTGCCCGGCGATGCTCCGCCCCGTCCTCCACAGTGCCTCCCGGCCGCAATCTTCTCGCGCAACACCCTTGACACGCTCTGGAAACGAGTCGATAGTACCAGGAATTAAAGCGCTTTAAATTGTCATGACGTCCCAACGTCCTGATCTTCCGACGAAGGCCGTTGGAACGTCGCCCGCGATCGCGGGGACACTCCCCCACCGTCGACGCCGCCCACAAGGCGGACCAAGCGGTCGCCGACGGCACACCCGGCCGCCACAGCTCCCTGCGAGCCGACTCCGATCCTCCGTCCAGACCCCGGCCCCGGCCCATCGAGCAGCCGCGGACCCACCGCCCTGCCAGCTCTTTCAGTCGCACAGCGAGGTGCACGAACCATGAGCCGTACATCCCTTCCCCGCCCCCGCAGAGTCCTCCCCGTCGTGGCCGTCGCCGCCGCGACCGCCCTCACCCTCGCGGGCTGCTCCAGCAGCTCCGGCGGCAAGAAGTCCGCGGACTCCGCCGCCGATGCCTCGGTGGGCAAGGCCAGTACGCCCCGCATGACCATCGCGATGGTCACCCACGCCCCCTCCGGCGACACCTTCTGGGACACGATCCGCAAGGGCGCCGAGGCCGCCGCGGCCAAGGACAACGTCAAGCTCATCTACTCCAACGACGAGACGGCCGCCGACCAGGCCAACCTGGTGCAGAACGCGATCGACCAGAAGGTCGACGGCATCGCGGTCACCCTCGCCAAGCCCGACGCCATGAAGGCCGTCGTCGCCAAGGCCGAGCAGGCCGGCATCCCGGTCGTCGGCTTCAACGCGGGCCTGGGCGAATGGAAGAAGCAGGGCCTGCTGTCCTTCTTCGGCCAGGACGAGGCCGTCTCCGGGCAGGCGCTCGGCACCAAGCTCAACTCCACCGGCGTCAAGCACACGTTGTGCGTGATCCAGGCCCAGGGCGACGTGAACCTCGAACAGCGCTGCGCCGGCGTGAAGAAGACCTTCAGCGGCAAGACCGACATCCTCTACGTCAACGGCACGGACATGCCGTCGGTGAAGTCGACGATCTCCGCCAAGCTCACCCAGGACAAGTCCATCGACGAGGTGGTCACCCTCGGCGCCCCCTTCGCGCTGACCGCCGTGCAGTCGCTGTCCGACGCGGGCAGCAAGGCGAAGGTCGCCACCTTCGACCTCAACGCGAGTCTCATCTCCGCGATCGAGAAGGGCACCATCCAGTTCGCCGTCGACCAACAGCCCTACCTCCAGGGCTACTTGGCGGTCGACTCGCTGTGGCTCTACAAGACGAACGGCAACTACAGCGGCGGCGGCGAGGCCCCCGTGCTGACCGGCCCGGCCTTCGTCGACAAGGCCAACGTCGACGCGGTCGCCGAGTTCGCCGCGAAGGGCACCCGGTGATGAGCATGACCCGGCAGGCCGAGCCGGCGGTGACCTCACCGCCGGCCCCCGGCCCCCAGGAAACCGACGGCCGGACCACTGAACGGCCCCTGGTGATACGGCTGTTGGCGCGACCTGAGATAGGCGTCTTCCTCGGCGCCGCCGCCGTCTTCGTCTTCTTCCTGATCACGGCCCCGCCCGTGCGGGACGGCGCCTCGATGGCGAACATCCTCTACAGCTCGTCCACGATCGGCATCATGGCGTTGCCCGTCGCCCTGCTCATGATCGGCGGGGAGTTCGACCTCTCCGCCGGTGTCGCCGTCATCACCTCCGCGCTGACCGCGAGCATGCTCAGCTACCAACTCACCATGAACGTGTGGGTCGGTGTGATCGTCGCGCTCCTGGTGTCCCTGGGGATCGGCTTCCTCAACGGATGGCTGCTCGTCAAGACCGGGCTGCCCAGCTTCCTCATCACCCTGGGCACCTTCCTGATCCTGCAAGGCGTCAACCTCGCCGTGACCAAGCTGGTCACCGGGAATGTGGCCACCGACGACATCAGCACCATGGACGGCTTCGACCAGGCCAAGAAGATCTTCGCCTCCTCGTTCGACGTCGGCGGTGTAGAGGTGAAGATCACCGTGGTGTGGTGGCTGGTCTTCGCGGCCATCGCGACCTGGGTGCTGCTGCGCACCAAATACGGCAACTGGATCTTCGCGGTCGGCGGCAACAAGGAGAGCGCCCGCGCCGTCGGTGTCCCGGTGAACTTCACGAAGATCTCGCTGTTCATGCTGGTCGGTTTCGGTGCCTGGTTCATCGGCATGCACCAGCTGTTCTCCTTCAACACCGTGCAGTCGGGCGAAGGCGTCGGCCAGGAACTCATCTACATCGCGGCGGCCGTCATCGGCGGCTGTCTCCTCACCGGCGGCGCCGGCTCCGCGATCGGCCCGGTCTTCGGGGCGTTCATGTTCGGCATGGTGCAGCAGGGCATCGTGTAATCGTGTACGCCGGCTGGAACCCGGACTGGTTCAAGGCGTTCCTCGGCGTGATGCTCCTCGGCGCCACCCTCATCAATCTGTGGGTCAGCCGCGCGGCGACCCGGAGGTGAACCAAGTGACCACCACCCATCCGACCACTCTCACGGACCCCGCAACGGGCAGCACCGCCCCGGTGGTCGAGCTACAGAACACGGGCAAGTCCTACGGCAACGTCCGTGCCCTGCACGGCGTCGACCTCGCGGTCCGCCCCGGCCAGGTCACCTGCGTCCTCGGCGACAACGGCGCGGGCAAGTCCACGCTCATCAAAATCATCTCCGGGATGCATCAGCACACCGAGGGCGAGTTCCTCGTCGACGGCGAACCCGTCCACTTCACCACCCCCCGCCAGGCCCTCGACAAGGGGATCGCCACCGTCTACCAGGACCTGGCGACCGTCCCGCTGATGCCGGTGTGGCGCAACTTCTTCCTCGGCTCCGAGATGACCAGGGGTCCCTGGCCGGTGCGTCGCCTCGACATCGAGAAGATGAAGAAGACCGCGGACGAGGAACTGCGCAACATGGGCATCGTCCTGGACAACCTGGACCAGCCCATCGGCACCCTCTCCGGCGGCCAGCGCCAGTGCGTGGCGATCGCCCGCGCCGTCTACTTCGGCGCCCGCGTCCTCATCCTGGACGAGCCGACCGCCGCCCTGGGTGTCAAGCAGTCCGGTGTCGTGCTCAAGTACGTGGCCGCAGCCCGCGAACGCGGCCTGGGCGTCATCTTCATCACCCACAACCCGCACCACGCCTACATGGTCGGCGACCACTTCAGCGTGCTACGGCTGGGCACCATGGAGCTGTCGGCGGAGCGCAGCGAGATCACCCTCGAAGAGCTCACCAACCACATGGCCGGTGGCACCGAACTCGCCGCGCTCAAGCACGAGTTGTCCCAGGTCCGCGGCCTCGACGTAAACGAGCTGCCGGAGGACGAGGACGTCACGGCCTCGGCCGGAACAGCGGACTGACGACCACACCAGGACAACAGCCTTACCCCGCGCGGGCGTACGACCTAGGCCGACGCGCCCCACACCCCCGCTCGCCCGCACCCCGTTCCTCTATCCCAGAAGGCATTCCCTCATGAAGATCGCCCTCGACCCGTACATGATCCGTCATGTCCCGCTGCTCGAACTGCCCGGTGTGGTAGCCGAGTTGGGCTACGAGTGGATCGAGCTGTCGCCCCGCGAGGACTTCATCCCGTTCTTCCGGCATCCCCGGGTGGACGACGGCACCGTGCGCAAGTTCCGCAAGACGTTGGACGCGGCCGGTGTCGGGATCTCCTCCCTGCTGCCGCTGTTCCGCTGGTCCGGCCCCGACGAGGACGCCCGGCAGGCCGCCGTGCGCTACTGGAAGCGGTCCATCCAGATCTGCGCGGACCTCGGAGTGGACAGCATGATCTCCGAGTTCAACGGACGCCCCGAGGAACCCGACCGCAGCGAGGCCCAGTTCTGGAACTCGATGGACGAACTGCTCCCGCTCTTCGAGCGCGAGGGCATCAAACTCGCCCTGGAACCCCACCCGGACGACTTCATCGAGAACGGCTACGACGCGGTCAACCTGATCCGGGGCATCAACCACCCCAACGTCAGCTTCCTCTACTGCGCCCCGCACACCTTCCACATCGGGAACGACGCCCCCGGCATCGTCAAATACGCGGGCGCCCTGCTCACCCACGTCCACCTCGCCGACGCCTTCGACCACAACGCGTCCTCCGGCAACCGGTACATCCTCAACCCGCCGGGCACCACCGCGCGGATCCATCAGCACCTCGACATGGGCGAGGGCGAGGTCGACTTCGACGAGTTGTTCCGCGAGCTCCGCGCGAACGGCTTCGACGGCACCCTCACGGCCTGCGTGTTCGCCTGGGAGGAACGGGCCAAGGAGTCGTCCGTCCTCATGCGCCAGAAGATCGCCGGGCATCTCGCCGCCTGACAGCGGCACTCCCTCCGCACGAAACCGCGCGTGGAGAATCACACCCTCCTTTTAAAGCGCTTTAAGACCACCGGAAGGACTCCGGATCCGATGCCGTTGGAAGTGCTGACCATGGGCCGTGTCGGAGTGGATGTGTATCCGCTCCAGACCGGCGTGGGCCTGGCCGAGGTCACCACGTTCGGCAAGTACCCCGGCGGCAGTCCCACCAACGTCGCCGTAGCCGCCGCCAGGTACGGGCACCCGTCGGCCGTGGTCACCAAGACGGGCCGCGACCCGTTCGGCGACTTCGTCCGTACCGCGCCGGCCGGCTACGGCGTCGACACCCGGTTCGTCGGTACGTCGGACATCGCGCCGACGCCGGTGACGTTCTGCGAGATCTTCCCGCCGGACGACTTCCCGCTCGACTTCTACCGGCTGCCCAAGGCGCCCGACCTGGACCTGCGTCCGGAGGAACTGGACCTGGACGCCGTACGGGAGGCCGGGATCCTCTGGATCACCGGCACCGGGCTGAGCGAGGAGCCGAGCCGCTCGGCCATCCTCGTCGCGCTCGCGCACCGGGCGAAGTCAGGGACGACGGTGTTCGACCTGGACTGGCGGCCCATGTTCTGGAAAGACGCCGGTCAGGCTCGTTCGTACTACGCCGAGGCCCTGAGCCACACCACGGTGGCCGTAGGCAATCTCGACGAGTGCGAGGTCGGCATGATCGGCGTCAACGTGCCGGTGCCCGTGCCGATGTCGTACTACTCCTTCGGTGGCTGGAAGGACTCCCTCATTGGCGACTCCCCCATCCACGGCCCCGAGGGCATCCGCTTCTACACCCGCCCCAAGGTCGTCACCACCCGCTGGCCGCAGACCGCCCAACAGGCCGCCGCCGGCTTCGACTTCGCCACCTCCAGCTGACCTCTCTCCTCAAGGGACACCTCATGACCTCCTCCGCCAAGCCCTTGTCCGTCGCGGTGATCGGAGCCGGTATGGCCGGCCGCAGTCACGCCGCCGGATACCGCAACGTCAACACCGTGTTCGGGGCGGGACTGCCGCCGGTCCGGCTGGCCGCGATAGCCGACGCCAACACCGCGCTCGCCGAGGACGGCGCGCGCCGCTACGGCTTCGAGAAGGCGCTGCCGAGCTGGGAGGCCGTCGCCGATGACCCGACGATCGACGCGGTCAGCATCGTCGTGGGGAACGCGCTGCACCGGCCGATCGCCGAGGCGCTGGTCGCCGCCGGGAAGCACGTGCTGTGCGAGAAGCCGCTGGCCGGTTCACTCGAGGACGCCCGTGCGATGGCCGAGTTGGAGCGGTCCGCCCGTGTCGTCACCGCCGTCGGGTACACCTTCCGCCGCTCCCCCGGCATCGCCGCGATCCGCGACCATGTGCGGCGCGGCGAGCTGGGTGACCTCACCCTGTTCAGCGGACGTTACTGGTGCGACTACGCCACCGACCCCAAGGGGCCGCTGAGTTGGCGTTTCAAGGGGGGTGCCGGTTCCGGCGCGCTCGGTGATGTCGGCTCGCACGTCATCGACGCCGCCGAGTACGTCGCCGGGCCCATCACGTCGGTCTCCGGTGCCACCCTGTCCACGCAGATCCCCAAGCGTCCGCTGCCGCTGGGCGCGGTCGTCGGGCACAACGCCGCTCCCGTCTCGGACGAGTTCGGCGAGGTGGAGAACGAGGACACCGCGTCCTTCACGGCCCGCTTCGAGTCCGGGCTCGTCGGCACCTTCTCCGTCACCCGTACGGGATTCGGGCTGCCCAACGGGCTCGCGTTCGACGTGCTCGGGGTCGGCGGGCGGGCCGCGTTCGACCAGCACCGGCCGGCCGAGTACCTCTTCGACGACGCCCAGCCCGACGCCCGTACCCGCGGTGCCCGGCAGGTCATCGCCGGCCCCCAACTGCCGTACTTCGCGGGCGGGGTGCCGATGGAGGCGCCGGGCGTGGGCGCGAGCAACGCCGACAACTTCACCTACCAGGCCCGTGCGTTCCTCGACCAGGTCGCGGGGGTCGCCGACCCGCTGCCGGCCTGCGCCACGTTCGCCGAGGGGCTGCGGACCATCGGGATCATCCGCGCGATCGTCGAGTCCTCGCAGGCCGGCGGCACCGCCGTCACGGTCCCGCCCGCCGTCTGACCCCCCGCACCCATCCAAGGAGCACCCGCATGTCCCTCAAGCTCGGCGCCTACACCGCCTGTCTGCACGACCGCCCGCTGGCCGAGGCCCTCGACATCCTCAAGGAGAACGGCCTGACCTCCGTCGAGGTCAACACCGGCGGGTTCATCCCCTCCCCGCACTGCCCGGTCGACCTGCTGCTGTCCTCGGCGACCGCGCGCGAGGAGTACCTGGCGACCTTCGCCGAGCGCGGGATGGAGCTGACCGGCCTCAACTGCAACGGCAATCCCCTCAACCCGCTCCCCGGAGTCGGTCCGAAGCACGCGGACGACCTGCGTCGTACGATCCGCCTCGCAGGCCTCCTCGGCGTACGGCACGTGGTCACCATGTCCGGCACGCCGGGCTCCGACCCGGACGCCAAGTATCCGTCCTGGGTGGTGAATCCGTGGGACGGCGTCTACATGGACGTCCTGGACTACCAGTGGGGTGTGGCGGTCGAGTTCTGGAAGGAGATTGACACACTGGCGCGGGAGAACGACGTCCGGGTCGCCATCGAGATGCACCCGCACAACCTCGTCTTCTCCCCGGTCACCCTGAAGCGGCTCGTCGACGCGACCGGCGCGACCAACGTCGGTGCCGAGATGGACCCTTCGCATCTGATGTGGCAGGGCATGGACATCGTCGCCTCCATCAAGTGGCTCGGCCCGCTGGTGTTCCACGCCGCCGCCAAGGACGCGACGCTCTGCCCCGGCGCCGACATCCGCGGTGTGCTGGACACGTCGTTCACCCGCGTCCCCGCCGACGCCCGGGACAAGGTGCCCACCGGCTACGGCTTCTGGTGCAACTCCTGGCCCGAGAACCCGGCGTGGAAGTTCGTCGCCGTCGGCGTCGGCCACGACGTCGCGTACTGGACGGAGTTCCTGCGCGCCCTCGCCGAGGTCGACCCGGACATGGCCGTGAACATCGAGCACGAGGACGCCGCCTACTCCCAGACCGAGGGCCTCGCCCTGGCCGCGAAGAACCTGCACACCGCGGCAGCCGCCCTTTAGAGCCAACTCCCCACACAGGTAACGGAGTTCACGACCGCGCCCGGTGACAGGGCGCGGTCGTGTCACCGGTACGGACGGACGGAACCCCGTCCGGTGACCGTCCGTAAGAGGTCGACCCAGCCGACGTCCTAGTCCGACAGCGCGTCCCCGACCGCCAACAGCCGTTCCTCGGGCTGCCACAGCGAGAGATGGCCGGGCGTGTGGCCGGACAGCAGGAGCAGGTTGGCGGGTCGGGGAACGGTCTGCGCCGCCAGGTCACGCGGTTACCACTCGGCGGGGCGCCCCTTGAGTTCCTGCCAGTAGCGTCGGTGGGCGTGCCGGGCCTGGTCGCTCGTCATCCCGGCGGGGAGTTCTGTGTCGAGCGGGTCGGCGAGTTCGGCGATGTCGCGCAGGGTGGCGGCCTGGCAGGCCCGCTTGGTGAACGCGTACTGCTCGACGCAGTCCCCGGGTGTCCGCTCGGCGACGGCGACGGCACGCTTCAGCAGATCCCCGGCGGGGGCCAACTCGTGCACCATGCCCAGGGCGTGTGCCTGATCCGGGGTGAAGATCTCCCCGAGCAGGCAGGTGCGGGCTGCGACCGGGTCGCCCCAGGCGTGGGCGAGCATGCGGACGTAGACGGCGGGCATCGGGATGCCGATCGGCACCTCGTTGAGACCGAACCGCGCCGATCCGTCGGCGACGGCCACCCGGTAGTCGCACACGGCGGCGGTGATCAGCCCTCCGGCGAAGGCGTGCCCGTTGACCGCGGCGACGGTCGGCCGGGGGTAGGTGAACAGGCGCATGTTCGTCGCCCGGTACTCCTGGAACCAGTCGGCGACGGCCGTCGGGTCGCCGGCGAAGAGCGGGAAGTGCTCGCCGAGATCGAGACCGGGCGCCGGTGCCGGTCAGGACGACGGGAGACTCGGCGTGCTCGCGTTCGAGCCGGCCGAAGGTCTCGTGCAGGTCGGCGAAGAAGGCGCGGTTCTGGGCGTTGACCGGGTTGGTCGTCATCGTCACGACGGCGACCCGGCCGTGCCGTTCGATCGTCCAGCTCATCCGTGGTCCTCCCTGGGGTGCGTGCGGGCATCGCCTGGTGCGGCGCCCTCGGTCCTGGCCTCCAGCGCGTGCAGGACGGCCACCATGTCCTCGCCGCCGTGGCCCCGCGCGACGGTCTCGCCGTACAGGGCATGGCAGACGTCCAGGAGAGGGGAGGCCAGACCGGCCTCGCGGGCGGCCTCCGCGATCAGCCGGTTGTTCTTCAGTACGTCCGCGGCCGCCGCCTGGACGGTGAAGTCGCGGGTCAGTAGCTTGGGCGCCTTCACCCGGGATACGGAGCTGACCATCGGTCCCGCGTCCAGGACATCCCGGAACAGGCGCTGGTCGAGCCCGTGCCGGTCCGCGAAGCAGTTGAAGCCGAGCTTGGCCAGGATGTTTCGAGGACGCTCTCGTACACCGCACGCAACTCATCTAGGCCGCCGCGGAGTTGTTCGGGAACTCACCGACGCCCGCCACTGGGTGTCGGTGAGTTCCCGAACACGGCGGCGCGATGGCACAGACGCACTCGCACCGCGGCTACCGGGAACGGCTGCGCGAGAACACCGGCTACCTCGCTCCCCAGGCCGAGGCACTCACCGAACCCCTCCGCCGGACCACCGAGGACGAGGCGGCGTCCCGCCTCGTGGCGGCCGTCCCGGCCTGCTCGGCCTCGCCCCACTCACCCGACGACTCAGGCGGATTCGCGGACGACGAGTCGGCAGGGAACGCTGTGCAGTCCGGGCGCCGGCTCGGAGTTGATGGCGTCCAGCAGCAGGAGGGCGGCCCGTCGGCCGACTTCGGAGAGGTCCGTGTCGATCGTGGTGAGGGGCGGACGGGAGGCCAGGGCCATGACGTCCCAGTTGTCGTACCCCACGATCGACACCCTGCCGGGGACGTCCAGTCCGTTCTCGCGCAGCGCGTCGGCGACGCCCCTGGCGATCTGGTCGTTGCCGCAGAAGAAGGCGTCCGTGTCCGGTGCCGTGCGCAGCACCGCTTCGGCGGCGCGGCGGCCCCACGCCTCGCTCCACTCCCCGAAGTGGACCCGGCCGGTGGCGAGTTCGAGGGAAGACCGCTGAAGGTGCTCAAGCGTGTGGTGGGCGCGGTCGCGGGCGGCCGCGTGGTGCGCCGGGCCGGTGATGTGCGCGATCCGGCTGCGGCCGGTGCCCAGCAGGTGCTCGATGGCCAGCTGGGCTCCGCTCCGGTCGTCGGACACGACGGAGATGTCGTCCGGGTCGGTGGACGGCGAGAGCGCGTAGACCGTCGGTATCGGCTCGATGCCGTTCAGCGGCGGCCGCGGGTCCGTCCTTCGGCCGGTCACGATGATGCCGTCCACCCGGCGGTCCATGAGATTGCGCAGGTGGTGCTGCTCGCGGATGGCGTCGCCGCGCGTGTCACACAGCAGCACCGAGATCTTCCCGGCGCCGAGCGCGTCCTCGGCCCCGAGGAGGACGGGTGTACTGAAGCGACCTATCCCGTCCGTCGTCATCAGCCCCACGGTCCAGCTGCGGCCGGTGTGCAGGCTCTGCGCCTGCTGATTGGGCCGGAAGTCGAGTTCCTCGACGGCGTCCAGGACCCGCTGCCGGGTCTCCGGGCGCATGCTCCCGCTGCCGTTCAGCGCCTTTGAGGCCGTCCCGACACTGACACCGGCCAGCTTGGCCACGTCGGCCAGCTTCGCCCGCCCGGCGGGCGGAAGACTTGGAACGGCGGTCACGCGCAACCCTTTTCCTGGACGATGTCGGCAGATGCATCCTGGCATCGTTCGCGGCAGCTGGCCAGCCCCGGCCAGGCGAAGAGAATGTTTGCGCGACCTCTTGACGCGGACTCGGTCCCGTTCCTACCTTTCCCGGCAGAAAAACGTTTTCCTAAACGGGTTCGAGAGACGGAGCAACGCCCGTCCGACCTCAGGGACGCCCTGACGCACTTCGCGCGTCGGGGCCCCGTCTTGCTTCCCACCTACCTCTCCGGAGAGCCATGCCCCGCCCACGTTCCACCGCGCTTTCCTCCTCGGCCCCGGCCCCGGCCGGACAGGCAGGCACCGTCACCGGGCCGGTCCGCCTCGGGCCGGACGCCAAGGCCGCACTCGCGCCTGCCGCGGTCGAGGTGCGCGCCGGCTTCTGGAGCACCCGCCGCGAGGTGAACGCGCGGATCTCACTCCCGCAGGGCCCCGAACTGCTGGAGTCGGCGGGGAACCTGCACAACCTGCGGCTGGCGGCCGGCACGGTCGAGGGCGAGTTCCGGGGCGCGTACCCGTTCGTGGACACCGACGTCTACAAGTGGCTGGAGGCCGCCGCCTGGCAGCTCGCCCAACAGCCCGATGCCGACCTGGAGTTGGAGGTCGACCGGATCGTCGCCCTGGTCGCCGACGCGCAGCGGCCCGACGGCTACCTGAACACCTGGTTCCAACTGGTCAAGGGGGGCGAGCGGTACAAGGACCTGCGCTGGGGCCACGAGTTGTACTGCGCCGGCCATCTCATCCAGGCAGCCGTCGCCCACCACCGGGCCACCGGTCGGCCCCAACTCCTCGACGTGGCACGCAAGTTCGCCGACCACATCGACTCCGTCTTCGGCCTCCCCGGCAGCGGCAAGGAGATCGACGGCATCGACGGCCACCCCGAGGTCGAGACCGCCCTGGTCGAGCTGTACCGGGAGACCGGCGAACGCCGCTACCTCGATCTGGCCGGCTACTTCGTCGACCGTTTCGGCCACGGCCTGCTGGGCGGCGAGGCGTACTGCCAGGACCGGGTGCCGCTGCGCGAGGCGGACAACGTGGAAGGCCACGCCGTACGGCAGTTGTACCTGCTGGCGGCCGCCGCCGATCTGGCGACCGAGACCGGGGACGCCGAACTCCGGGCCGCGGGCGAACGGTTGTGGCGGGCGATGACCACGACCAAGACCCATCTCACCGGCGGCCTCGGCGCGCACCACGACGAGGAGGACTTCGGCGACCCGTACGAACTCCCCAACGAGCGCGCGTATTGCGAGACGTGCGCCGCCATCGCCTCGGTCCAGTGGAGCTGGCGCATGGCCTTGCTCACCGGCGAGGCCCGCTACTCCGACCTGATCGAACGCACCCTGTACAACGGCTTCCTGGCCGGGGTGTCGCTGGACGGCGAGCGCTGGCTGTACGTCAACCCGCTCCAGGTCCGCGACGGCCACACCGACCCCGGCGGCGACCAGTCGGCCCGCCGCACCCGCTGGTTCCGCTGCGCCTGCTGCCCGCCGAACGCGATGCGGCTGCTGGCCTCGCTGGAGCACTACCTCGCGTCCGGCGACGAACAGGGCCTACAGATCCACCAGTTCACCACCGGCCACTACTCCTACGGCGAGATGTCCGTCCGCGCCGAGACCGACTACCCCTGGCACGGCACGATCGCCCTCACCGTCGAGGACACCCCCGACCGGCCGTGGACCCTGTCCCTGCGCGTCCCGCAGTGGTGCCGCGAATTCCGGGTGCGCGTCGGGGAGTTGTCGTACGACCAGACGAACGCGCCGGTCGAGGACGGGTGGCTGCGCCTCGACCGGACCTGGGCGCGGGGCGACTCGGTCGTCCTGGAGCTGGTGCTCGAACCCCGGCTGACCGCCGCCGACCCTCGGGTGGACGCCGTGCGCGGCTGTGCGGCGATCGAGCGGGGGCCGCTCGTGTACTGCCTGGAGCAAGTGGACGTCCCCGGCGGCGGATTGGACGACATCGTCCTCGACCCCACCCGCCCGCTCGCCGTGAAGCACCGCCCGGATCTGCTCGGCGGGGTCACCACCGTCGTCGCGGCCGGGTACCGCAGGCGCCTTGCGGACGACGGGAGTTGGTGGCCGTACCGGGCCCCCGCACCCGACGCCGCCCCGACCGGCGACCTGGTCGAGCTCACCGCGATCCCACCGACGCCGCCGCAGACGGGGAGTAGGAACCGCACGTGGGCATCTTCAGCGACAGCCTCGACAAAGCCACAGCCAACACCTTCACCCGGCACGGCGCAGGACATGGCCGCGCTCTCCGAGGTCGTCGGAGTCGAGCGTGTCCTGTTCGGGTCCGACTACCCGCACCCCGAGGGGCTGGCCGACCCGGTCTCCTACATCGACGCGCTCCAGGGC